>NZ_JBHMIV010000032.1:0-59050 GCF_048060475.1 Nocardiopsis sp. LOL_012
CCCAGAGGCCGATGCCGACCATGCCGGCGAGATACAGCACGAAGGTCACCACGGACCCGAGTGTGGAGTCGTTCACAACCGGCTCCCCCTTTCTGGACACGCGAAGGCCCAACCTCGACACGTTTCCTGTAAGCCATGGAACCGATCATTACGGCGGATAGCGGTCGACCACAACACCCTCTTGCTGAACAAACCACGCAAAGAGGCTTTTGAGTTTTTTATCGCACACACATGTTCTTTCCGCCACACGCGATCAAGGCCACCCGCGCGCCAGAGAACATCCGATATCCCCTCATGGGATACCTCCCCATCCCCTGTACAGAAGGGGAAACGTGCACCTCAACCCCTGCGGAACCCCGGACCACACCCGGCTTCCAGTTGCGCCGGAACGGCACGGAAACACCGGAACCACAGCGCGATCGGCTGCAATGGGGTGGAAATACAGGAGTAGTCTTATTCACCGGATCATCGATTCGGAGAAACCTTGAAGACAGAAAAAGGAAATCAAAGGTCAATCGAAGCAAGAGAATGGCTCACGAAAGCGCCCCACACGAAAATATATCCGGTGAGAGGATGTCCTGTGTTCTGTGTATCCCTCGGCCCCGGCGAAGCCACCGGGACCGAGGGACCCGCGGAAACGGCTACTGCGCCGACCGCTCCTCACGGCTCACCACGTGCGCCCCGCTCACGGTGCCCTCGGGGAAGGGGACCTGTGTGGCCAGGGGGTGCATGCCCTCGGCCAGGAGCGCCCGGACCAGTTCGTCAGGGGTGTCGGTGCGCATGGTGACGTACCTACCGTCGTGGGAGACGACCTCCACACCCGGGCCGGGCCTGCCGATCAGGGTGGTGCGGCCCAGCCGCCGGGCGCTGCGCATGTCGAACTCCGCCCGACCGATGTAGGCGATCGCCTCCGTGGAGACCATGACGTTGCGGCGGCCGAGCCTGGCCTGCATCCGCCCGTTCCGGACCGTCACCACCACGCTTTCGATGGTGGCGGCCTGGAACCAGACGAACACCCCGGCAGCGACCCCGAACAGCGCGAACAGCCAGTTGACCTCGCCGAGAGCGGCGAGGACGACAGCGCCCACGGGGAGAAGGACGGCGAGCACCCGGTTGATGTTGCGGGCTACCGGGCTGACGAGGAGCTTCTGCGTGTAGGCGGGGTCTCCTGGCCGCTGCCGGGCCTCGGCGGCCGGTGGGGGGTTCTGGGGTGTCAAAGGGGATGGCTCCAGACCTGGTTCAGGGGATGGGGGCAGCGGACCGAAGGCCGGACCGCGGCCGACAGGGTAGCGCGACCTACCCCAGGGCTGTCTCTCCGTGCGACCTCTACACCGGTGTAGGGCTCGGACACGCGAAGGGCCCGGGCCGCGCGCCCGGCCCGGGCCCTTCAGGGAGGGAGCCGCCGACCGCGGCCCCGGACACGGCCCTCCCCCACCGCCGACGGGGGAAACGGACCGTGCCCTCGCAGGTCAGTCCCAGTCCAGACCGCCACCGGTCTGGTACTCGATGACCCGGGTCTCGAAGAAGTTCTTCTCCTTCTGGAGGTCCATCATCTCGCTCATCCACGGGAACGGGTTCTCCGTCTGGCCGAAGATGGGCGCCAGGCCGATCTGCTCCGCACGGCGGTCGGTGATGAAGTGCATGTACTTCTCGCACAGCTCGGCGTTGAGGCCCAGCACACCGCGCGGCATGGTCTCGCGGCCGTAGGCCACCTCCAGCTCACAGGCCTCCGTGAGCATCGCGCGGACCTCCGCCTGGAACTCCTCGCTCCACAGGTGCGGGTTCTCGATCTTGATCTGGTTGATCACGTCGATACCGAAGTTCAGGTGGATCGACTCGTCCCGCAGGATGTACTGGTACTGCTCGGCGATGCCGACCATCTTGTTGCGGCGGCCCAGCGACAGGATCTGCGCGAAGCCGGTGTAGAACCACATGCCCTCGAAGATCACGTAGAACGCCACCAGGTCCCGCAGGAACGCCTGGTCGGCCTCGGGCGTACCGGTGCGGAAGTCGGGGTCCTCCAGGTTCTGCGTGTACTTGAGCGCCCACGCGTCCTTGGCGGTGATCGACGGGATCTCCCGGTACATGTTGAAGAGCTCGCCCTCGTCCAGGCCCAGGCTCTCGCAGATGTACTGGAAGGTGTGCGTGTGCACCGCCTCCTCGAAGGCCTGGCGCAGCAGGTACTGGCGGCACTCCGGGTTGGTGAGCTGGCGGTACACGGCCAGGACGATGTTGTTGGCCACCAGCGACTCGGCGGTGGCGAAGAACCCGAGGTTGCGCTTGAGCATGAGGCGCTCGTCCTCGGTCAGCCCGTCCCTGGACTTCCACAGCGCGATGTCGGCCTGCATCGCGACCTCGGTGGGCATCCAGTGGTTGTTGCAGCCCGCCAGGTACTTGTCCCACGCCCAGGTGTACTTGAGGGGGAGCAACTGGTTGACGTCGGCGCGGGCGTTGATCATCGCCTTGTCGTCGACGCTGACGCGCGCGGCGTCGCGCTCGATCTCCCCGAGGCCGCTGGTCGCGCTGGCGCTGTGGTCGGCTGCTGTGGTCATGCTGGGTCGTCTTCCCTATCTCCGGGCGGTCCGGATCTCGGCGGTGCGTGGCGGCTGGGGACGGGAGGGCCCGGCCCGGGGCCGCCCGCGACGTACGCGGGCGGCCCCGGGCCACGGCTCCCTCAGGAGTGCGGACAGGCCTACTGGCAGGCCTCGCACTCGGGGTCGTCGATGGAGCACGCCTGGCCGTCCACGATCTCGAACTCGTCCTCGCCGGCCGCGGTGGGCACCGGGTTCGGGGACGGGCTGGGGGACGGGCTCGGCGCGGGGGCCGGTGCGGGTGCCGGGGTCGCGGACACCGCGTTGAGGCGGCCGTCCGTGCCCTTCAGGGTGCTCTTCTCGACGTGGGTGGCACTCTGCGAACGCAGGTAGTACGTGGTCTTGAGACCCGAGCGCCAGGCCCTGCGGTACAGGGCGTCGAGCTTGCGGCCGCTCGGCGCGGCCATGTACAGGTTCAGCGACTGGGCCTGGTCGATCCACTTCTGGCGGCGCGACCCGGCGTCCACCAGCCAGTCCGGGTCCACCTCGAAGGCCGTGGCGTACAGGGCCTTGAGGTCGTCGGGCACGCGGGCGATCCCGCCCAGGCTGCCGTCGTGCAGCTTCAGCGCCGAGACCATGTCGTCGTCCCACAGGCCGCGGTCCTTGAGGTCGCGGACCAGGTAGGGGTTGACGACGGTGAAGTCGCCGGACATGTTCGACTTCACGAACAGGTTGCGGTAGACCGGCTCGATCGACTGGCTCACGCCGGTGATGTTGGCGATGGTGGCGGTGGGGGCGATCGCCATCACGTTGGAGTTGCGCATCCCGGTGGTGCGCACCCGCTCGCGCAGCGAGTCCCAGTCCAGGGTCTCGCCCCGGTCGACGTCCAGGTCGCCGCCGCGCGCCTTGGCCAGGGCCTGGAGGGAGTCGATCGGCAGGATGCCCCTGCTCCACAGCGACCCGTCGAAGGTCTCGTAGGAGCCGCGCTCGGCGGCCAGCTCCATGGACGCCTCGATCGCGTGGTAGCTGATCAGCTCCATGCTCTCGTCGGCGAAGGCCACCGCGCCCTCGGAGGCGAAGGGCAGGCGCAGCTTGAACAGGGCGTCCTGGAAGCCCATGAGGCCCAGGCCCACGGGGCGGTGGCGCATGTTCGCGCGGCGCGCCTCGGGGATGGTGTAGAAGTTCACGTCGATGACGTTGTCGAGCATCCGCACGGCTGTGCGCACGGTGCGGCGCAGGCGCTCGGCGTCCAGCCCGTCGGGGCCGGTGTGCTGGGCCAGGTTGACCGAGCCCAGGTTGCAGACGGCGACCTCGTCGGCGCTGGTGTTGAGCGTGATTTCGGTGCACAGGTTGGAGGAGTGCACCACGCCCGTGTGCTGCTGCGGCGAGCGCAGGTTGCACGCGTCCTTGAACGTGATCCACGGGTGACCGGTCTCGAACAGCATCGTGAGCATGCGGCGCCACAGGTCCACGGCCCGGACCTTCTTGGCGACCTTGATCCGGCCGGCCTCGGCTTCGGCCTCGTAGCGGGTGTAGGCCTCGGCGAACTCGGTGCCGTACTTGTCGTGCAGGTCGGGGACCTCGTCCGGGGAGAACAGGGTCCAGGAGGCGTCCTGCTCCACGCGCTGCATGAACAGGTCCGGCACCCAGTTCGCGGTGTTCATGTCGTGGGTGCGGCGGCGCTCGTCACCGGTGTTCTTGCGCAGGTCGAGGAACTCCTCGACGTCGATGTGCCAGGTCTCCAGATAGGCGCAGACCGCGCCCTTGCGGCGCCCGCCCTGGTTGACGGCGACGGCGGTGTCGTTGGCGATCTTCAGGAACGGGACCACGCCCTGGCTCTTGCCGTTGGTGCCGCGGATGTGCGCCCCGAGCCCGCGCACCGGGGTCCAGTCGTTGCCCAGGCCGCCGGAGTACTTGGACAGCATGGCGTTGTTGCTGATGCCGTGGAAGATCGACTGGAGGTCGTCGCCCACGGTGGTGAGGAAGCAGGAGGAGAGCTGCGCGCGCACCGTGCCCGAGTTGAACAGGGTGGGGGTGGAGGCCATGAAGTCGAAGGACGACAGCAGCTCGTAGAACTCCACGGCGCGGGCGTCGCGGTCGTCCTCGTTGAGGGCCAGGCCCATGGCCACGCGCATGAAGAAGGCCTGCGGCAGCTCGTAGCGGGTGCCGTCGCTGTGCAGGAAGTAGCGGTCGTAGAGGGTCTGGAGGCCGAGGAAGGTGAAGTCCTCGTCGCGCTCGGGGCGCAGGGCGGCGCCCAGGCGCTCCAGGTCGAACCCGGCCAGAGCGGGATCGAGCTGGCCCAGTTCGATGCCGCGGCTGACGTAGGCGGCCAGGTAGGCGGGGTAGTGGCCGGCCATCTCGGACTGGCTCGCCGACCGGGGGGCGCCCTCGATGAAGGTGAGGGCCTCGCGGCGGAGTGTGTCCAGCAGCAGGCGGGCGGCCACGTGGGAGTAGTCGGGGTCGACCTCCACGAAGCTGCGGGCCGCCATGACCAGCGCGAGCTCCACCTCGGAGGCGGGGATGCCGGGGTAGAGCCCCTGACGCGCCTCGCGCAGGACCTTGTCGGCCGAGACGCCGGCGAGTCCCGCGCACGCCTCGGTCACGACCTGTTCGATCCGGTCGACGGCGTTGGGGGGAGCGCCGTTGTCGGTCGACTCCCGCCGGACGGACGCGGGCAGGGCTTCGACGTCAAGGGACATACGGCGGCTCCAAGCTCGGTAGAGGAATCCCGGCAGGACGGGGGTACGGCAGGGCCGGGGTGCGCGAAGCACGGGTGGAACGACGCTATGGACGTGTTCGCTCGACGACCGGTGATCGCGGAAGGTCCGCCTTCAAGCCCCCGTCACGGATGCACGCGGCGCGCGCATCCCCGATGGCAGGTCCTCGGGCCCGTGGGCGGCGTCGTGTCCGTCGCTTCCCGGGGCCGTCCTGAACCATCGGTACGGAGATACTACATCTTGTGGATGGCGCATTGGAACACCGCAAGATAACCCGCGTGTTGCCTCAATCGGTGTCCAAACGGCTGTCCAGGTCGTCTTCTCCCAGGCCAAGGTCCACCCGGATGCGGAACCGGAGCCGCAGGAGTTCGAGGAGCAGTTCGCGCACGCGCGGCTCCCCCTCCCGGTGGAGGTGGTGGCGGACCCCGGCGGTCGCCCACCGCTCGGCGCCCTGGAGATCGTCGTGAGCGTACAGCGCCTCGGCGACATGCACGTAGGTGGGCAGCCCGGGGGGCTCGTCCTTCTCCAGACGGCTCAGGTGGGCGTAGGCGCTCTCCGTCTCGTCCAGTTGGAGCAGGGAGCCCGCGCTCAGGGCGCGGGGGTCGATCACCGTGGGGCCGCCGTCGTCGATCGCGCGCTGGTAGGCGGCGCACGCGCGCTCGTACTCCTGAGCGATTTCCCACTGTTCCCCGGCCCGGACGAACAGTTCGGCGCGGCCGACCTCGCTTCCGGAGCCGACCCGGTTGGCCAGGTCCTGCAACCGGGCAGCGACGGGGCCGTGCTCCCCCGACCGGACGGCGTGGAACTCCATACGGTCCAGGTCGGCCGTCGTCACATGGGTCACCCGCATCGCATCCCTAACTCGCCCTCCCGCACGCTGTTCAGGGCCTGGCGCGCTCCAAGGCCTGCCAGAACCCCAGGCGCAGTCCGTCCCGGACCTCGTCGCGCAGCAGGTGGTCGACCGGCAGCGAGGAGCCCTGGAGCAGACGCGCCTCCAGGTCGGAGGGCATCCGGGGCCGACGGGCGAGCACCGCCTCCACCCACAGGGCGGGGGCCTCACGGGCGATCGACTCCGCGAAGTCGTTCCCTTCCTTGCGCGCGACATGCACCGCCTCGTCAACGGTATTCGTGCCGGGCCGCGCCTGCTGAGGATATCCGGGGCCGGGGCCGGGGTCCTGGCGGCCCCCGCCCCCGAACCGTTCGTCGTGATCGGGACCAGTACGGTGCGGGCCTCCGTAACCGGAGACCGCCCCGCCGCGGCGTGCGGCGTCAGGGTCGGTACTGGTCCCAAAGGTAGGGTTTGCGTCAGCCGCACCCCCGAAACCGTCCCCCTGCGCGAAGCGGGGGTCCTGTTGGGGCGGCGGGCCGCCTCTGTGCCCGGGTGGAGCCTGCCCCGGCGGCTGCTCCGCGGCGAACGACCTCTGCGGCCCGGTGCCCGCCGCGAAGGACTGCTGGGGCCCGGTGCCGCCCATGTACCCGTTCTGCTGCACCGGATCGGTCTGAGGGCCGGGGACACCCCTGCCGGGCAGGGCGTACCCGTCGGCTCCGCGCATCGACGGGTGCTCTCCGGTAGTGGGGAGGCCGTTCTGGGCGCCCGTGGACTGCGCACCGGGGTAGGCCCCGTTGCCGCTCACGGCGATCTGGCTCCCCGAGGGAAAGCCGTTGGCGTCGATGGCCCCGGGTTCGCGCACCTCGCCCGGCGGCCCGGCGAGATGGTCGCCCCGCTGCTGGGCGAGGCTGCGCCGCATCGCCCTCAACTGGTCCATGGCGCTGCCCTGGGGCGCGCGCTGGGGGCCGGTCTCGGAGTAGGCCGGTTCCCTGGCCCGCATCGGCGGTCCGACCGGTTCGGCCTGCGCCTCCGCGTGCTGCGGCTCCAGCGGCGAACGCGGCGGTTCGGGAGCCTGGCGCGGGTGGCCGTTGGGGAAGGCCGCCCCGTTCTTGGCGGCGGTCTCCTTGGACGCTCTCCCGCTGCCGTGCAGCGCGACGTGCGGGCGCAGGTGACCCGCACCGATCTCGATGAGGTCGTCGCACTCCCGGCGCAGGGCCCTGGAGATGGTCCAGTCGCCCTCGACGGAGACGTGCACGACGGTGACCCGCACACCGAGGTCCTGGACGTCGGCGACCACGGACGCCATGTCCTCGTCACCGCTGACCACCACGGCGTCGCAGAGGACCCCGCTCCGGGCCAGGGTGGTGAGATCGCGCTGGACGTAGCTCTCCACGCCCTCGCGGCGGCCCGGCCGGATGCGTGCCGCGCGGAACTTGACACCGGGGATGTCGGCGATACCGTCCTGTTCCTGGGTCCGCCGGTCGTCGGCGACCGCCTCGTACCAGTAGCAGCGCAGCAACGGCAGGCCGGTGCGGTCCCGCGCGACCTCGTTGAGGAACTGGACGAGCCCGGAGTAGTCCCAGGAGACGGAGTCCCGGCTGCGGGTTCCGTGTACGGCCATCGCGCCGTCCGCGAGGAGGTACCCCGCGTCGACGAACAACGCGCAGCGGTCCACGTGACACACCCCCTTCCCTGTCGACTCAGGGCCATGTGCATGACCGGCCACAGCCTAGCCAATGTCCGTCTCGTTTTGCGCTCTCCTCCGAGAACACCCAGAGTTGCGGACACGCTTCGAGCAGTGGTTATCCCCGCGTCGGGGCCGTCACCACAACGGCTCCGAGGAGCAGCGCATCACGGTCGGATCGAATCCGGACATCCGATTCACGGCCGAGTCCGATGTCGAATCGGAGAACATCCGTCCCGAACCCGGTCCGGTCCCCCACCGCACCGCGGGCGGACCCGGTGAAGGCGTTCTCGGCGGTCCCGAGACCTCCGACCGGGGCGAGGGCCGTCCCATCCACCGTCAACCGGTCCCCCGCCAGACCGGCGTCGCCCTCCCAGGCGATGACACCGATCTCGGAGTCCACCTCGGCGGTCGGCAGACCGGAGACCGGAAAGACCGCCTCTCCACCGCCGAACACGGCCTCCGTGCCGTCCAGCACCATCACCCGGTCGCGCGGCCCGGCGGACGGGTCCTCCAGCACCACCACCAGACCCCATCCGGCGTAGGTGCCGCGCCCCCGCTCCGCGGGCACGTCGGCGACCCACCACTGACCGCCGCCCTGTTCTCGAACCAGGTCGGTGACCTCGGCGAACGCCTGGTACGCGGGGTATCCGGTCAGGCCCGCACGGCCGATGTCCCGCGCCCAGACCGTCCGGTAGGAGTCCATGCCCGGCCCCCTGACCCGCGCAGCGGCCTCCCCCGGGCTGCCGCTCCCGGAGAAGTACAGCCCGGCCCAGAGCACCGAGCCCCCTTCGGGGAGCTCCCAGGACGCGGAACTGGACGAGACGGTACCGGGATTTCGGTCGAGGTCCAGCGGCGCCACCTCCCAGTGGTCATTGTCACTCCACACCCCCCGACCGAGTTGTTGCAGAACGCACGGTTCATCACTGTTCGCATGCTGTCCCGTGCCGCCGATCGGGGGCGGCGGCGGGACCGGACCCGGCTCCGGTAGGACGGGGTCGGGCAGCGGCCACGGCCACACGGGGACACGCCCCCCGCGCAGGGCACAGGTCGCCAGGGAGTTGCCCACGCTCTCGGCCCGCACACGCCCCGCTGTGGCGTAGCGCGCCGCCACCCCCCCGGCGCTCACCCCCCTGTTCCCGGTCGCGACTGCGGAGGCCCCGCCGGAGGCCACGGAGACGGAGGCGGGCACGCCGAGCCCGGCGTCCCCGTGGACGCGCACGTCGATGAACTGGGTGCTGCTCTGGCCGGCGGCCATGGCCGGGAGCACGCAGCGCCCCCCGCCACCGCCCGGGGAACAGCTCCAGTCGCCGTGGCCGGAAGCGTGCGGCGGTGCGTGTCCCGCCCCGCCCGAGGAGGCCATCTCCACGCCGGGAGGCAGGGTGATCACCGCGACGACGTCGTCGGCGGTCGCCCCGCCGAGGTTGCGCACGTCCATGACCATGATCCCGTCACGGCCGGGGACCAGGGCGCCGACGGGGTCGATGCCCGCGGAGAACACCGGTTCACCGGTTTCCGCGGACCGCTCGGACGTGTCCGCGGCGGCGGGTTCGGCCTCCTCCGGGGAGGGCGGGGCCGGGAGCCGTCCGGGCTCGGCCCGCGGGCCCGCGGGCCCGGGTTCGGGCGCGGGATCGGGCTCGGCGGCGGCGGGAGGTTCCACGGGGTCCGCCGAAGAGGGGGCGGGCAGGGGGTCGTCTCCCCCCGTCAGAGCGAAGGCGACCACGGCGGCGAGGCAGGCGCAGGCCCCCGCGCCGACGCCGGCCGCCTGCTTGGGTGCGCGCCGCAGCCGGCCCAGCCAGGTCCACGGCGCCCCGCCGGTGGCGAGGTATCCCGTGGCACCGAGACCCGCCACCAGGGGCAGGACGGTGCCGCGCAGGGCGACGTTGACATCCATCAGCTCCATGTGGATCGCCCGGCAGTCCGCACAGAGATCCAGGTGGTCGTCGACCCGGCCGGTGTCGCGTCTGCCCAGCCCGCCCCGGACGTAGGCGCCGAGGTTCCCGAGCGTGGGTCGGCATGCCTCGGGGACGTCCTCCGCCAGGTGCATCTGGAGGTAGGCCTGCCGCAGCCCCTCACGGGCCCGGTAGGCGAGCGCGGCCACACCGTTGGCGCGCATGCCCAGGACCGGGGCCGCCTCGGAGGGTTTGGCACCCTCGATCTCGGTGTGCCACAGCACCGTCTGCCAGCGTTCCGGCAGCGAGCGGAAGGCACGGGCGATGAGGGCGCGTTCGAGCCCTTCCACGGCCGGGTCGCGGAAGGGCTCCCCGGGGGCGAGGGCCTCCAGGTCGTCCGTGGCGATCTGGCGCCGGTCCCGGCGGCTCCGGTCGTAGGCCGCGTTGCGGACGGCGGTGAGGAGGTAGGGGCGGAAGCAGTCCGTGGGGCCCCGCCCCTTGCGGATCACGCCGAGCACCCGGGCGAAGGCCTCGGCGACGGCGTCCTCGGCTTCGGCCTCCCCCCGGAGGAGTTGGCGAGCCAGGCCGCGCGCGGCGCCCGCGTGGCGTTCGTAGAGAACACCGTAGGCGTCGGTGTCGCCGTCACGCACCCGCTTTATGCACTGGTCGTCCCCAAGTGATAGCCCTGAGTGACGATCCTCGACGTCGGTCACCGATGTCCTTTCTCCTGTACACCCCCGTCAGGTGCGGGCGGGGGCCGGGGCGGGGGAACACGTTCTCAAGGAATATCCCGTATCCGCGCCCCGGCCGCCACCGGTCTCCGCCGTCGGGTCCCGCACCCGCGCATGCCCCGACTGTCGCTCAGGACCGGGCGGTGGGCCCCAGGTTGACCCGTCCGAGGGTGATCGAGAAGACGGCTCGCGGCAGCGGGGAGGAGGGAACGGGTTTGAGGGCGGCCAAGCGCGCCTCGAACCCGCCCGGGACCGGTACGTGCTCCGCTCCGGGGAGGCCGTCCCCGTACGGGGTCACGGCGGGTCCGGGTTCGGGCGCGGGCTCGCCCGGGGGCGGGGGTGGCGGCTCCTCCTGCCTCTGCCGGGTCCGGGCACGCCGCTCGGAACCGCGGACGACGAAGACGTCCGTCTCCTCGGCATCGGGGTTGCGGAGGCCACCCGCACCGGCGGGGCCCGGGTCCGCCGGGCGGGGGGCGCCCACCTCACGCGGCTTCCTGGGGCCGGAGGGCTGGGGGTCCGGGGACCGCGCCGGGGCGTCCGCAGCCTTGGCGGAGCCGCCGAACCAGACCTGTGCGGGCGCAGCGTACCCAGGAGCGCCCGACCCGGGAGCGCCCGCATCCGCGGCGGGGGTGTCGGGGCCAGGGGTGTCGGTTTCCGGGACCGGTGGTGCGTCCACGGTCGGCGCGGAGGGGACCGGCGGCCCCTGGGCGCGCTGTTGGGCCGGCGGGCGCTGAGGACCCGACGACCAGGACGGCTGCGGGGTTTGAGACGGCGGGGGTTCCTGAGTGGGCCGGGGCTCCTGCGAAGCGGGTGGCGGCGTCACGGGCTTGGTCGCGCCGGTCAGGAACGCCTCGGCGACGGCGTCCTGGGCCATGGAACGCGGTGCCCCGGCGTACGGACCGGCCAGAGGCCGTCCCCCCTGGCCCGAAGGCTCCCGCTCCGGCCCGGAGGGCCACTGCGCCCCCGGCTCCGAAGACTGTGGACCGGAGGGCCACTGTGCCCCTGATCCCGGGTGCGGCTGCTGCGGACCCGAAGGCGGTTGGTGCGCCTGAGGCATCTGGGGCTGCTGCGGACCCCGCGCCGGGGATGGCGACCGCACACCGTACGACCACGGAGGTCCCGCTTGCGAAGACGACTGCCAAGCCCGCTGCGCGCCGGAGGGCGTCTGCACCCCCGATCCCGGGTGCGGCTGCTGCGGACCCGAGGGCGTCTGCGGAGCCTGGTGCGGGCCGGGCGACGGCTGAGGACCCTGCTGCGGCCCAGGCGGCCACTGCCCCTCTGCCGCCTGATGCGAGCCGGAAAGCAGCTGTGGCCCGGAAGGCGGTTGGGGCGCCTGTGGCTGCTGAGTTCCCGGCCGCGGGTGCGGCCACTGCGACCCCGAAGACGGCTGAGGACCCTGGTGCGGGCCGGAAGACCACTGCCCCCCGGCCGCATGGGGCGGCTGCTGCGGGCCCGAAGGCGGTCGGGGCATCCCGTGTGCACCAGAGTCGCCGAACCACAGGGTCTGCTGGGCGTCCTCGTCCCGGGGGTCCTCACCCCGCGGGTCGGCCGGTTCGCCGGGCTGCGGGCCGCCGACCGCGTAGGGGGCGGGCGGGAAGGGGCCACTGTCCCGCGCCCATCCGCCGGGCGCCCCCGGGCCCGGTTCCTGCCCGGTCGGGTCCTGCGGGCCGCGCTCCGGCTCCCCCTCGGGCCTCGGGTCCTGCTGGTTCACGCCCGCTCCCCCTCTCTCCGGCGCGGGTCCGCCCCGCCCTCGGCCGACCGCTCCAGAACCTCGGCCGCCACCTGGAGCACGGTCCGGTGCGTGGCCTCGGCGACCCGGCGCGTCCGCACGGCCCGCGCGTGCGCCAGGTGCCGGTCGTGGGCCAGCCGCACCACGGCGGCCCCGCTCTCGGCCAGGATCGCGGCCGCGCGCACAGCGTCGAACCCGGGGTCCTCGCCGCGCCGCTCGTCGAAGAGCACCACCACGGTGCGCCGGGCCTCGTCCCCCCGGCCCCGCCTGGTGAGCCCGTCCAGGGCCCGCCCCACCCGGGCCGCCGCCTCACGGGTCGCCCGGACCGCCCAAACCCGGGCGTGCGCGGTCGAGCCGAGGGCGTCGGCGAGGCGGCCCGGTGTACCGGCCACCAGTGTCAGCCCGAAGAAGCGGAACAGGGACGTCAGCCGGGCGGTCTCGGTGTCGTCCGCCCGCACCGCGACCGTCCACAGGCCGCTGCCGGCCTCCGCCAGCCCCTCGCGTGCCGTCCCGAAGTCGAGGCCGTTCACCTCCGCCTCCAGGTAGGCGTCCACGGTGTCCAGCCGCCCCGCGAGGGACGGGGTCCGGCCGGTGGCGTCCACCGCCAGGACGCGGTCGTTGCGGAAGTGGGCGAAGGCACGGGCCAGCAGGGCGGTCACCACGGCGGTGTCCGTCCCGGTGCCGAGATCGTCGACCACGATGCGGCGCCCGGTGGCGGTGGAGCGCTGCAACCGGTGTCCGACCGCGATCGCGCGGGACACCTCGTCCACCGGCCGGAAGGGGCGCAGCACGGCGCGGCCCACCCTGCGCGGCAGGCGGTCGCCCGAGACCGCGCGCGCCGACACCCGACCCTTCTCCGTAACGCTCATCGTCCCTCCAGGTCAGAACGTGGCGAGCAGCCGCTCGTAGGTACCGAACGCACCGATGGCCAGTGGGATCATGGCGACCACCGCGACCGCCTCGAACCGGCTGGTGACGCCGCGCAGCCGGGCCCGCACGTGTTCGGGCTGCTCGATGGACAGGGCCACCGCGGGGATGACCGCGACCGCCGCCGCGACGCCCAGCGCCGGCCACACGCCCCACGCGACGGCCCCGGCGAGCGCGGTCAGGGCGCTCACGAGCACCGACAGGCTCGCGGCGACGAGTACGGCCTTCTGGGCGATGAGGGGGAACAGGCGGGCCCTGCTGGCGACCACCCCGGCCAGGACGGCGGCCAGGCAGCCCGTCCACACGTCGAACTCCGCGGCCAGGCCCGCCCCGGCGACGGCGGCGGCGACCGCCACCCCGACGGTGGCGATGACGAGGCTACGGTGCGCCCCGGCCACGGAGCTGAGGACGTCGGCACGGGTGACCGATCCCCCCGCACCCCGGTCGTCGTCGAGGACGGTCAGCCCGGAGAACATCAGGGCCAGCCGGAGCAGCAGGCTCAGGAGCACCACGCAGGCCACCGCCGCGATCACGGCGATCCGGTGGCCCGGCAGCCCCAGCAGGGCGCACGCCGACCACAGTGCGGCGAGCGCCAAGCCCACACCGCCGCCGGTGAGCCCGCCCCGACCCAGGCCGGAGGTGAGCCCGAGCAGCAGCACCAGGGCGGAGACCAGGGCGGCCGACCCCGCCCAGAACGTCCAGGCGGGCCAGTCGTAAAGGCCGCGGGCCAGCCACAGGGCCAGGACGCCCGCCGCGGTCCCGCTCATCGCGAACGCCGTTCCCAGGGGTTCGCGCCAGGTCGGTCCGATCGCGGCGCCCACGGCGACCAGGAGGGCGGCGACCGCGCCGACGGCGACGAGGGCGGCGGTGTCCGACGCCTGCTCCCGGACCAGCCAGCCCGCGCACAGGGTGAGCACGACCAGCGCGAACGTGGACGTCCACCGGGCCGCGGCCGGGGTCCACCGTCCGGGGTGCCCGTCCAGGGCCATGGACACGGCCTCGGGCACCTCGTGGACCACGGGTGCGGGCACGGGGTCCTCCGCGCTGACCAGCCGCAGCACCGCTCCGTCGGTGATCTGCCGGTCCGCGAGTGTGGTGTCGCCCTCCAGGACCGCTCCGGAGGCGGTGACCAGGTGCCGCAGCCGGGCCGGGTTGCGCACCTCGTCGCCGAGGAGGTCGAGCACCTCGGGCATCAGCGCGCCCACCGGTTCCGACGCGGGCAGGACGGCGTCCACCCGGCGCTCCTCACCGACGAGCGTGACCCGGCTCCAAGCGGTCATGAGTGTCCAATCGTGCGGCCGACGGGGGGCGCCGCCGGGTTCGGACTCCCGATCCCGTATACGACGGTTCAGGAGGGTATGTCGTCCACGGCGATGCGTTCAAGGTAGCCGTGGCCGATCAGCCAGCGCACGGTGGGGGCGGGGGTCGCCTGGCCGAACCCGGTGCCGTCCAGGGTGAAGCGGACACCGCCGCCCTCCACCGAGCCGCTGGGCGGGGCGGTGGTGGCGCTCACCTGGAAGGGGTGGATGACGCGGTAGCGGTGGTAGAGGTCCTCGCCGTCGGGGCCCGTCCGGGTGTACTCGGGCAGGCCGCGCTCGGTGAAGGGGGTGCCGTCGGGGGAGAGCAACCGCCCGCTCTCCTGGCCGAAGGCGTCGACGAGGGTGCCCACCTCCAGCGTGTGCCGGTAGGCGTCGCCGCTGCGTTCGGCGAGGCTGTCGCGCACCTCGGTGACGAGTTCGGCGGTGGCCTCGGCGGCCTCCCGCTCCCCGGCCGGGTCCAGGGCCGCCGGATCGGCCTCCGTGGTGGCCAGTTCCCGGTACAGCCAGCGGGCCGCCTCGTCCTCGGTGCGGAAGGTGAGGCCGGTCCGGCCCTGGTCGAAGTCGATGACGGAGGCGTGCAGGTCGCCCTCGGCGGTCTCGGCCAGCAGGTAGTAGCTGTCGAGGGTCCCCGGCGCGGGGCGGGTGTCGCCGGGGAGGACGTACAGGCTCTCGGGGACGCCCGCCGCGTCCAGTTCCTCGCGGGCCGTGTCCAGAGTGACCTCGGTGCCGATCCAGCCCCCCGGGAGTTCGGGAACGGCGTCGGCGGCGGGGCCGGAGGCGGCCTGCTCCTGTTCGATCCGCTGGTCGCTGAGCGTGCTCGACACGAAGGACCAGCCGACGGTGGCACCGCAGGCCACGGCGGCGAGGCAGGCGCTGATGACGACCTTGCCGATGTTCTCGTCCAGGCGGCGGCGCGTCCGCTGCCCGCCGAAGAGGACCGCCTCGCGCAGGCGCTGGCGGCGCACCGCGACGGACTCCAGCAACTGGTTGTCGTAGTCGCGGGCCAACGGCACTCCTCGGCTTCTGGGTCACGGACGGCCCCGCCGCCTGTCCCGGGTTCGGTCAGATGTTGGCGACGGCCGCGCTGGCGCGGCTCAGGGACTCCTGCGCGGTGGCGTCGTTGGTCTCCAGCGTGTCACGCACGAGGCGGATGATCTCACGGACCTCGTTGGCGGCCAGGTGCCACTTGAGTTCCTTCTCGCTGTACTCCTCGGAGACACCGTCGGCCTCGAAGTCGGCCAGGGCGTTGCTGACGTCGGTGTCGTGCTCACCGATGATCGCCTCAAGCCGGGTGGTGATGGCGCTGATGTTGCCCTGGACCTCGGCCGAGGCGCCGGTGTCGAAGGCGTTCCGTCCGTTGGACATCTGAGGGGCTCCTTCGTTCGGGGCGGTGAGGGGCTACTTGAACTTGGCGGCGTCGAAGTTGGCCGCGGACATGTTCTGGTTGGCATCGTCGGCCATGGTCTGACCCGCGGTCTGGAAGGCCGCGTTCATTCCCGACTGACCCTCGTTGATGGAGCCGAGCCCGGCCCGCAGATCAGCGGTGATGGCATCGGCCCGCTGTTTGAAGGAGTCGAAGGCGGCCTTTCCGGGGCCGTCGAACTTACCGGCCAGCGGTTCGGCCGCCGCCACCAGTTGTGTGATGAGACCTGCCAGTTCATCGCCGCTTCCGGCGGTCCGCTGCCCCAGGCTGGCCAGGGTCGATTCGCCGACGTCCCAGCGTGACATCCGTTCACCTGCTTTCCTCGGGGGTCCTCGCGAGGCGGTCGCCTCCAAGGATGAAGACGTACGCGGCACCGTCGTGGTTCTGTGGAGCCCTGGGAATCCTACAAAGAGCCCGCGATCGCCCTCAAAGGGAATTCAAATCATACAAGCGGGCACCGACAGAGAATATGCTCGACCCCGCGCCTGTGGACAGAACACACACCTTTTCGCCAGAATCTCCGCTGGCCACAGAGAAAACTTCAGTATCCGGAGAAACACCAGTGAAGCGCGCGGCCCCGGCCGCCCGCGCCCCCGCACCGTATGAGGAGCCCCCGTGAGCTACGACGTGGTCGCCCTGCTGTCCCGCCCGCCCGGCCGGCGCTCCCTGACGAAGGCCCTGGTCCAGGCCGGGCCGGATCTGAGGGTCCGCCTCGTCGCCGACGGCGCGGTGGTCGAACTGCGCGACGCCGACGGGCGCACCGTGGCCGCGGTGCAGGCCGCCCAGCGGCTCGGGATGTCCGCCGAGGCCGACCGGCTGCTGGACGAGGGCACCTGCGACGACCTGCCCGCGCAGCCGTACTGGGTGGAGGCCCGGGGCGCCGACGTCCCCGGCACCGACACCGCCGGCGTGGTCCGCCGCTTCGCCCGGTTCCTGGCCGACGAGCACGACGGCGTGCTGTGGGAGCCGCCGCGCCGCCTGGACCGCGCCCGCGTCCCCTTCGGCGGCGGCACCGGCCATCCGGCCGTCAGCGCCCTCACCGAGAGGGCGTTCGTGGTCGCGGCGGACCGCCCCCTGGTCCCCCTCTCCCCGTGGATCCTGGACGCCGTGGCCCGGTACGGCCGCGAGGGCCGCCGCCTCCAGGTCGTCACGCCCTCCACCAGCCGCCTCACCCACGCCCTGCGCTCCCTCCTGAGCAGCCCCGCCTCCCGATGGGCCGTCCAGGCACCGGACGGCACCCACTACGACGGCTTCTCCGGGGTGCCGCTGGCCTGGGACGGGGAGGCCGGGTTCGCGGTGGACCCGGGCGCCTCCGCCGAGGACGGCCCGCACCCCTGTTTCCGCGACTCCGGGGAGGGCCTGGGCCCGCACCTGGCGGTCGAGGTCAACGTGGAGCACCCGCCGAGCGGGGACCTGCTCCTGGGCGGCACCGCCGAACTGCTCTCCGAGGCGCTGGGCGGCGCCCTCCCCTGCCTGTGGGGCACCGGCGAGCCCCACACCCAGCCCTGGGACAGGGAGCGTCTGACCCGGACCTGCCGCCAGCGCATGCCCTCCCGGACCCTGGTCCTGTTCAGCGGACCCCCGGAGAGCGTGCGAGAGGAGGGGGTCCGGCCCTTCGCCGGGACCCAGCGGGTGAGCCGCACCTCCGGCGGCGTGCGGGAGAACATCGCGTTCACCGTCGGCTACGCCTCCGGCGAGGAACCCGGGTTCGCGGCACTGGAACCGGTCCTGGAGGAACTCGTCTCGCGCGACGTGCTCCAGAACGCCACCGTGCGCCGCCTCACCGGACGGCCCGACCTCACCCAGCCGCCCCGCTGGTCGGGGCTGCCCGTCCCCGTGGGCCTGGCGCTGGGCTCCGAGGCGGTCTCCTCAGTCGGCGCCGAGCACGCCCTGGCCGCGCCCGTGGACGGCGCCGCCCTCGGACCGCCCCTGACCCCCGCCGTGTGGTTCCGCGTCGGCGACGGCACGGAACCCGACGCCTGGGAGCGCTTCACCGCCCTCATGAACCACTTGCACCCGAGCGGCCCCGCCGAACCCGTTCGATAGGGTTCACCGGCGCTCCGCCGCGCCCCGCCCCCATCCCGAGCCGAGAGGTCACCGATGAGCATTCGCGTCGTGCACCGGCCGACACGGGTCGTCCACCCCGCCCCGGTTCAGGAACCGCACGAGGTGGAGGCCCCGCCCACGCTCCCCGACGGCAAGGCCCAGGGCAACCCGCTCATGACCGTCCTGCCGATGGTGGGCATGATGGCGTCGCTGACCATCATGATGGTGATGCGCAACCCGGCGTTCATGGCGCTGGGCGCCGTGATGCTGTGCGTCGCCCTCCTCGGCGCCCTGGCCATGCTGTTCTCCCGCCGCGGCCAGGTCGGACGGCAGCGCCGCAACCAGCGCGACCTCTACCTGGAGTACCTGGAGGAGCTCCGGGAGGGGCTCAGCGAGTGGGAGCGGAGCACCCGGGCCCACTCGCGCCTCCTCGACCCGCCGCCCGAGGCGCTCTACGACATCGTCCGCGACCCCACCCGGCTGTGGGAGCGCCGCCGCAGGCACCGCGACTTCCTCCGGGTGCGCGTGGGCACCGGCCTGACCGAGGGCCGCCACCTGCGGCTCGCGGAACAGGGCACCGCCCTGACCCCCACGGACCCCTTCATGCTCTCCGAGGCACAGGCCGCGATCGCCCGGTTCTCGTCCATCCCGGACATGCCGCTGACCCTGCCCCTGGACATGGCCGGGAACGTCAGCGTCATCGGCGAGCGCGCGGACGTCATGCGCCTCGTCCGCGCCCTGGCCGCCCAGTTCGCCGCCTTCCACGCCCCCGAGGACGCCGCCCTCGCCGTCTCCTACCCCGCCGAGCGCGAGGAGGACTGGTCCTGGCTCCCGTGGCTGCCCCAGGCCCTGGACCCGCAGCGGCGCGAGGGCGGCGCCGCCGTCCGCCTGATCGCCCCCGACCCCGCCAAGCTGGGCGTGCTGCTCTCCGACGAACTGCGCTCGCGCACCGACTTCGCCTCCGAGGTGCGGCGCGGCGTGGGCAGGCGCGAGGCCTACCAGATGCTGCGCCGCCTCCTGGTGGTCCACGACACCCACGGTTCGGTGGCCGCCGAGCTGGTGCGCCCCGACCACACGATCGACCCGGCCGACCTGGGCACGACCGTCCTGCACCTGGTGTCGCGCCAGGTCGACGAGCCCGGCGACGTGAACGTGCGCGTCACCGTCGACGGCGACCGGGTGCGGGTGGAGGAGCTGCGCGGCAGCGACCCGGTGGTCACCACCGGCACCGTGGACGACGTCTCCGACGCCACCCTGGGCGGCCTGGCCCGCATGCTCGCACCGCTGCGGCTCTCCCCGGAGTCGGTCGAGGAGTCCGCGCAGGAGGGCGGCAACGTCGACTTCCCCTCGCTCATGGGGGTGCACGACCCCGGCGACATGGACGTCCAGCGCCTGTGGTCGCCGCGCAGCGAGCGCGCGTTCCTGCGCGTGCCGATCGGGGTGGACGACATGGGGCAGCCGGTCGTCCTCGACCTCAAGGAGTCGGCCCAGCTCGGCATGGGGCCGCACGGGCTGTGCGTGGGCGCCACGGGTTCGGGCAAGAGCGAGATGCTGCGCACGCTGGTCCTGGCGCTGGCCGGCTCCCACCCGCCCGAACGGGTGAGCATGGTGCTGGTCGACTACAAGGGCGGCGCAACCTTCGCCCCGTTCGAGGACATGCCGCACGTGGCGGGCGTCATCACCAACCTGGAGGACGACGCCGCGCTCATCGAGCGCGTGTACGCGAGCCTGTCGGGCGAGGTGCAGCGCCGCCAGCAGGTGCTGCGCGACGCGGGCAACGTCTCCAACATCGGCGACTACGCGTTCAAGCGCGAGCACGACCCGAGCCTGCCGCCGCTGCCGCACCTGCTGGTCATCATCGACGAGTTCGGCGAACTGCTCACCGCGCGCCCCGACTTCATCGAGCTGTTCCTGTCCATCGGGCGCATCGGCCGCAGCATCGGCGTCCACCTGCTGCTGTCGAGCCAGCGCATCGAGGGCGGCAAGCTGCGCGGCCTGGACACCTACCTGTCCTACCGGCTGGGGCTGCGGACCTTCTCCGAGGAGGAGAGCCGGACCGTGCTCAACACCCCCGACGCCTTCCACCTGCCGTCGCTGCCCGGCTTCGGCTACCTGAAGGTGGACACCAGCGTCTACCAGAGGTTCAAGGCGGGCTACGTGTCCGGCGCCTACCGCGGCCCGGTGGCCGAGGAGGAGGACGCCGACGCCGCCCCTACGGTGCGGCGCTACACCGCCTACAACACCGCCGAGGAGGACGCGAAGGCCCCCGCTTCGGCGCCGACCGCGGAGAGCTCGCCGATGCCCTCCCGGACCGTCGGCCCGACCCTGCTGGACGTGATGGTCGGGCAGTTCTCCCGGCACGGCGAGCGCACGCGCGCGATCTGGCTGCCGCCGCTGCCGTCCGCGACCACCCTGGACGCGGTGGTCGGGGAGCCGCAGGACCTCGGGGAGGGGCTGCGGCTCCCCGGCGACCGGGAGCCGCTGCACGTCCCCGTCGGGCTGCTGGACGACGCCACCAAGCAGTGGCAGGGGGTGTGGGAGCTGGACCTGACCGCCTCGGGCGGACACGTGGCGGTCATCGGCGGCCCGCAGAGCGGCAAGACCACCCTGCTGCGCACGCTCGTGCTGTCGCTGGCCCTCACCCACACCCCCCGGCAGGTCGCGGTGTACGGCCTGGACCTGGTCGGCGGCGGCCTCCAGTCGCTGGCGGGCCTGCCGCACGTGGGCGGCGTGGCCGTGCGCACCGACTCCGAGCGGATCCGGCGCACCGTGGAGGAGCTGCGCGGGATGCTCGACCACCGGCAGCGGGTGTTCCGCGACCGGGGCATCGACTCGGTGCAGCAGCTGCGCCGCATGCACGCGCGCGGCGACGTCCCCGAACTGGCCAGCGCCGACGTGGTGCTGTGCGTGGACGGGTTCGGCGCCATCCGCAAGGACTTCGAGGAGATCGACCCCATGGTCACCGACCTGCTGCAACGCGGCGGCGGGTTCGGTATCCACGTGGTGGCGGGGATGCTGCGCTGGAACGACGTGCGCATCGCCGCGCAGTCGAACTTCGGGCAGAAGGTGGAGCTGCGCCTCAACGACCCGTCGGAGTCCACGATCGACCGCAAGCTGGCGGAGACGATCGGCGCGAAGGCGTCGGGCCGGGTGCTGACGGACACGGAGCTGTTCGGACAGGTGGCGCTGCCCCGGTTCGACGGGGTGGCCGACGACGAGGACCTAGGCGGGGTCGTGGAGCGGGCCGTGCGGGCCGTGGACGAGTCCTGGCGGGGCGAACGCGCGCCGAAGGTGCGGATCCTGCCGCACCGGCTGCCGGTGGACGCCCTGCCCGCGGCCGGTGCCGAGCCCAAGCGCGTCCCGATCGGGGTGGACGAGCGGGCGCTGGAGCCGGTGCTGCTCGACCTGTTCGACACCGACCAGAACCTGCTGGTCCTGGGGGACGGCGGGTCGGGGAAGACCAACCTGCTGCGGCTGGTCGCCGAGTCGATCGTGGCGCGGTACCACTCCGACGAGGTGGTGTTCGCCGTCATGGACCCGCGGCGCACCCTGCGCCACGTGGTGCCCGAGGAGTACATGGGTGGGTACGCGAGCAGTCCGCGGGTGTGCGCGGGGCTCGCGGGCGGTGTGGCCAAGGAGGTGGAGGGCCGCATGCCCGAGGACGGCGACCTGGACGCCGTGGAGCCGGGGTCGTTCAAGGGGCCGCGGATCGTGGTGCTGGCCGACGACTACGACGTGCTCACGACGGCGGGGCAGAAGCCGCTGGCGCCGTTCGTGCCGTTCGTGCCCAACGGGCGCGACGTGGGCCTGCACTTCGTCGTGGCGCGCCGGGTGGCCGGTGCGGGGCGCGGCCTGTTCGACCCGCTGGTGCAGTCGATGCGGGAGATCGGCACGGCGGCCCTGGTGATGTCGGGCGACCGCAGCGAGGGGCAGTTGCTGCCGCGCCTGTACGCCTCACCTCAGCCCCCGGGGCGCGGCAAGTGGGTGCCGCGCGGCGGTTCGGCCCGCCTGATGCAGACCGCGCTTCGGGAGGCCACCGAGGAGGGGTGAGGTCGGGTCCCGCTCCCGTAAGGGTGCGGAGCCCGGCCTCCGCTCAGACCTTCACTCACTCAGCTCCCGCTCGATTCCACGGGCGGCTTCCAGGTCCTCGATCGCGGTGACCAGGCGGCGAGCATTCTCGGGGCTGCGGAGGAGGTAGGCGGTCTCTCTGAGGGTTTCGTACTCCGAAAGCGCCATCATCACCACGGGCTCACGGCCCGTTCTGGTGATGACGACCTCCTCCCGGTCGTCGATCACGGAGTCCAGCGTGGCGGCGTAGTTGGCCCGGGATTCGGAGTAGGTCATGGTCCTCATAGCTCCACCTCTCAGAGCGTCACCATCGGGCGATCGTCGTACAAGAAATCGCGCTCCCCGCCCGGTAGGTGCAGAAGCCGCTTAGGGACTCGAAACGGCGCCCGTCCCAGGCCGGGGACGATCTCAGCCGTCCAGGGCGGCCAGTAGCTCCGCGAGCACCTCCCCCTCCCCGCTCTGGGGCCATCCCCGCGTGCGCGGGGCTCACTCAACAGCCGCCCCAGAGCCGCGGAGAACGCCAGGGGCTAGTGTGGCGGACGGGAACAACGGCACATGGGAATGTGCCTCGGGGGTCCGGTCTCACCCGGACCCCTTTCTCATGTCCCGTCCTGGCCGACAGGGATCATGTACGCGAGCTCGTACCGGTCCGGGGGCACCACGATGTCAGCGGTCTCAACCGGGCGGTCCTCGGTGTAATAGGTCCGCTGGATCACCAGCACCACGCTGCCACGTGCGATCCGCAGCTCCTCGGCCTCCTCTGCGTCGGCCGGACGCGCGGTGACGATCTCTCCCGCCTGCACGATGCGCTCTCCGATGACCCGCATACGCTCGACGACCCCCCGACCGGCATGCGCCCCGTCCTCCGGCAACACGATCTCGGTGCCGCGTGTGATCTCCAGTGGCTCCCACGATGTGGAGAGCATCACCGGTTCGCCGTCACCGGTGAAGATGTACCGGGTGCGCATCACCGGATCATCGGGGGCGATGGCGAGCCGGTGCGCGATCGTCTCGGCCGCGACGGTGGACTCGGAGGAGGACTCCCAGCCGCCGCGCACCGCCTGGGCCGCCATGTCTGCGCGAAACGGCGAACCGCCACGGGCCTCGCGATACCAGGACCGGGTGAGACGCCGCATGGGCGGGCGTGACCGGACATAGCTACCCGACCCCGAGCGTGAGACGACGTACCCCTCGGCGACGAGCTGCTGCACGGCATCGGCCGCGACGCGCATACCCACGTCGAACTCGGTGGCCAGATCCTGTCGAGAGGGGAGTCTGTCGCCGGGTGCGTAGTCGCCCGTGATGATGCGCTGCCGCAACGTATCGGCGACGCGCTGGTAGGTCGGGCGGGCCACGGACGTACTCCTCGGTCGAGATCAACGAGTTCAATCTGCACGAACAGCTTGACAAGTCTGCACGTGCCAAAGCAAGCTGAACGTACAGATTTTAAATCAGCACGTACAGCTTGGATGGCCATGGTCAAGCAGATCAGTCTTCCGTCCGACGACGCGATGGTGCCGATCGCTCGACACGGCGTTGCCGCGCTCCTAGGCGGCTTCAGTCGTCTGGCCGATGTCGAGTTGGTCCTCACCGAGTTCGTGACGTCGGCGGTGCGATCCAGCAGCACCGACGTCGCGATCACCGTGGAGCACGGTGTGGCGGTCCGTATCGAGGTCCACGATCGGCGAGGTCGGCATCCGCGTGCTGATGGGACCCGTATCGATTCCGACGCTCCGGAGGGCCTCGCCGTGGTCTCCGCGTTGGCCGACCGTTTCGGCGCTCATCGCCACCGGTCCGGAGACCGTACGGCCTGGGCCGTCTTCGTCCCGTAACCCGTTCCGTTGTTCCCACGCCGCCCATCCAGCGGCACTCACCCCTGGAGGTGTGCGCTTTGCGCTACCTGCGACACGACGAACTCCGCCCCGTGCGGCGGCTCGCATCCACCGTCCCGCCCCCGCGCCGCCCGCGCCGCGCCCGCCGCGTGCGCTTCTACGCCCACCCGGCCGGAGACCTCGCACCGCTCGCCCAGGCCCTCGCCCGCCTGCTCACCCTCCAGGGGGCCGCCGCATGATCGACATCACCACCTCGGACCTGTTCGCGGCCGTCCGCGACGCCCTGGACGTGCCCCCGCCCGGCCGCCCCGAGGCCCACCTGCCCTACCTCGAACTGGTCCGCGACCGGGGCGCGGCGGCGCGCCGGGCGCTCGCCTACGCCGCCGATTCGGGCGACCTGGTCGGCGCGGTGGACATGGTCGACGGCGCCCTCTCACGCCTGCCCGTCGCCTACACCACCGAGCCGCCGCCCCCGGCGAAGCCGCAGACCCCCGGCAAGCCCCGGCCCGCCACCGAGCAGCCCTCGCGCTCCATCCGGCGGGTGGTCTGACATGAACCACGTCTGCGACATCGCCGAACCGCCCACCCTGGCCGACCTCGCCGCCTGGGCACGCGGACACGGAACCGCCCTGCGCTACCTCGGTCCGAACCTGGAAGGGCGCGCGGTCTACGCCGCCACCCGGGGCCACCTCACACGGGTGGCGGTCACCGACCGCCCCGACCCGCACCGGCCGCCGCTGGTGTGGACCTCCCCCCTGGAACACCTGGGGAAGGGGCAGGCGACGTGAGCCTGGACAGGGCCCTGGGCGAAGTGCTGGAGGGCCGGTGGGTGCTCACCACCCGCACCGCACCCGACGGCACCGTGACCTACGTGGCCCACCGCCCACCCGGCCGGTCCGGCCCCGGCGATGCCTTCGAGGAGATCACCGCCCCGGATACGGCCGCGCTGCGCGCCCGGCTCGCCCAAAGGTGCCGCCGGGACGCCTAGTCTCCGCGCGCCCGGGACCCCTGGAAGCCTCCCGGGCGCGCGGGGTCGAGGTGCGTTGTCGTGTAGTCGAGGTTCGTCCTGGGGCGAACCTCGGCGCTGATCTTCGTCCTGGGGCGAACCTCGACGGCGCGGTGACACGCCGAGCCCTGTGCTGGTGCAGGGCTCGACCGGCCGCCACGAAGACGTCAGCACGGCCTCAGCCGCGCAGGTCGGCCAGCAGCGCCGCGAGCGCCTCCGGTGCCTCCCCGGGGCCGGCCTGACTCACCGTCCATCCGCGCATGCGGGCGAGCCGGGCCGCGTGGGCGCGGGCGGGGTCGGTGAGCAGGTAGCCGCAGGGCGCGTCCGGCCAGTCGGCGACCATCGGCAGCGGCTCCGACCGGTAACCGGGCGGCCCCTCGTCCGCGTCCCCCTCCGCGCCCTGGTCGCGTTCGAGGTCGGCGCGGGTGGGGATGCCCGGGCGCGGCAGGAGCGAGTCCACCAGCACGTAGCCGAACACGGGCCTGTGCGCCGCGCGCTGGGCCGCTCCCACGGCCCCGACGAGCGGCCCAGCACCGCCCTCGGCGACCAGCGCGACCGGCTCCCCGGTGCCGACGAGCCGGTTGACCTCCAGGCTGGCCTGGGCGACGTAGCGCGCGGCGTAGGGGGCGCGGTCGTCTGCGCCCGCCACGGGCAGGACCGGGTCGACCCCCAGGGCCGGGAGCGCGCCGGGCAGGCCGGGCAGGCGCGAGGGGCGGCCGAGGGTCGGGGGGAGGAGGACGGCGATCACTCCGCGCCGCCGCGCGTCTCGTCGCGCACCCAGTCCAGGTAGGCGGGGTTGCCGCCCACGACCGGGACGGCGACGATCTCGGGGACGTCGTAGGGGTGCGCCTCCAGCAGGTGCGCGGTGAGGTCGGCCAGCCGGTCGGCGGCGGTCTTGGCGACCACCGTCCACTCCTCGTCGGCCTGGACGGCGCCCTCCCAGCGGTAGAAGCTGGTGATCGGCCCGCCGACCTGGGCGCACGCGGCCAGCCCGTGTTCGATCACCGACCGCGCGAGCCGCTGCGCCCCCTCGCGGCTGTCGACGGTCGTCTCCACCCGGACGGTGTCCCCGGTTCCCGGCACGGCCACCCCTCCCCACCTGGGCGCTCGCGCGATGCGGTCCGTGCGTGCCGCCTGCGCCCGGTGTCCTAGGCTCATTGCTCATGAGCGAACGTGATGAACTCCTGCGTCAGATCAACGATAAGGCGGTCGTCCGCGGGAAGGTGACCCTGTCCTCGGGCTTGGAGGCCGACTACTACGTCGACCTGCGCCGGGTGACGCTGGACGGGAAGGCCGCGCCGCTGGTCGGCTCGGTCATGCTGGACAACGTCGCGGACCTGGAGTTCGACGCCGTGGGCGGGCTGACCCTGGGGGCCGACCCGGTGGCCGCGGCCATGCTGCACGCGGCCCGCGCGCGGGGGCGGGACCTGGACGCCTTCGTGGTGCGCAAGGCGGGCAAGGCGCACGGGTTGCAGCGCCGGATCGAGGGGCCGGACGTGAAGGGGCGGCGGGTCCTGGCCCTGGAGGACACCTCGACCACGGGCGGTTCGGTGCTGACCGCGGTGGAGGCACTGCGGGAGGAGGGAGCCGAGGTCGTCGCGGTGGCGCTGATCCTGGACCGCGGGGCGCGCGAGCGCGTGATCGGCGAGGGCCTGGAGTACCGGGCGGTGTACGACGTGTCCGAACTGGACGTGTGAGGGTCCGGGGCCTGCGGGCCCCGGCTACTCGTCCTCGGTGGGGGGGACGGTGAGGTTGTGGTCCTCGCCCTCGTCGGGGAGGTCGACCATCGCGCCCTCGACGTAGACGTCGACCGCGGCGGGGTCCCCTATGGTGACCTCCAAGCCGTCCTCGGCGTCGTGGAAGGCGATCGAGCGGCCCTGCTCTATCACCTGGTCGTGGAGGACCTCGCCGCCGGGCACGCGGACGAACACGCGGCTCGACTCGCCGGTGACGTGCACGTAGAGGGCGCCCATGTCCTCGTCCCCGACATCCGTGGAGGAGTCGGAGGAGCTCGCGCTGATGCTGGTGCTGGTGTTGGGCAGCGAGCGGTAGAGGAAGTACCCCCCCAGAGCCACCAGTGTGACGAGGAGCAGGATGGCGCCGACGATGGCCATCACCTGACCAACGCCCTTTGGATCGTTCCTATGCCTTCCCACGGCGTTGAATGTAGCGCGTATCACGCGAAAAAGCGACAGGATACGTCCGAATACCTGCCAAATCATCAACTCGGACACTTGAGCACCGAAGGTCACAGACCTTCCCACACGCCCCACCACCCCCATCGCGACGACACGCCGACGGACCGCGAACAAGGGCTCTGACCAGGCACTTTTTGGTCTAGACCTTTCCAGGGGCTCCGCTTATTCGTGATACTTGGGGGACACGTGGCGGACACCACCGGACGTCCGGACCCCCCGCAGGGCCCTCCCCGGCGTTCGGCCTCCGCCTGAGAACGCACGTGGGATGTCGCTGGGCACCGCCCGGCGGCCGCTCGCTCCAGGACGAATCCAGGGAGAGTACGCATGCCCATCGCCAGTCCCGAGGTCTACACCGAGATGCTGAAGCGCGCGAAGACCCAGGGCTTCGCCTACCCGGCCATCAACGTGACCTCCAGCCAGACGCTGCACGCCGCCCTCCGAGGCTTCGCCGAGGCCGAGTCCGACGGCATCGTCCAGATCTCCACCGGCGGGGCCGAGTTCCTCTCCGGGGCCACGGTCAAGGACATGGTCACCGGTTCGGTCGCCTTCGCCGAGTTCGCGCGCGTGGCCGCCGAGAAGTACCCGGTGAACGTCGCCCTGCACACCGACCACTGCCCGAAGAACAAACTCGACGGCTTCGTCCGCCCCCTGCTGGAGATCTCCAAGGAGCGCGTCGCCCGCGGGCAGGAGCCGCTCTTCCAGTCCCACATGTGGGACGGCTCCGCGGTCGAACTGGAGGAGAACCTCCGGATCGCCGAGGAGCTCCTGGCCGCCTCCAAGGCCGCCCACACGATCCTGGAGATCGAGGTCGGCGTCGTCGGCGGCGAGGAGGACGGCATCGTCGGCGAGATCAACGAGAAGCTGTACACCACCCCCGAGGACGCCCTGCGCACCGCCGAGGCCCTGGGCCTGGGCGAGAAGGGCTACTACATGACCGCCCTGACCTTCGGCAACGTGCACGGCTCCTACAAGCCCGGCTTCGTGAAGCTGCGCCCGCAGGTCCTCAAGGAGGCCCAGGAGGCCGTCGGGAGCAAGCACGGCAAGGACCAGCCGTTCGACTTCGTGTTCCACGGCGGCTCGGGCTCCTCCATGGAGGAGATCCACGAGGCCATCGAGTACGGCGTCGTGAAGATGAACGTGGACACCGACACCCAGTACGCGTTCACGCGTCCCATCGTCGACCACGTCATGCGCAACTACGACGGTGTGCTCAAGGTCGACGGCGAGATCGGCAGCAAGAAGGCCTACGACCCCCGCTCCTACGGCAAGGCGGCCGAGGCCGGCATGGCCGCCCGCGTGGTCGAGGCCGCGCAGCACCTGAAGTCGGCGGGCAACAAGATGTCCTGACCCTCGGGAACACGTCCGGGCGCGCCCCTGCACCCCCCGTTCTTCGGGAAGGGGCGCGTCCCGGTGGCAGGATGGGGCCATGGACATGCACCGGAACCTGTTGGGCGAGCCGCCCGCCACCCGCCTGCCCGACCACCCCGAGGCCCGCGAGGCCCTGGCCGCGGCCGACGACCCCGCCGCCGTCGCGGGACGCTTCCCGACCTACTCCGCCGCCTGGGCCCGCCTGGCGGAGAACGCCCTGGAGGCCGACGAGCCCGTGGCCGCCTACGCCTACGCGCGCACCGGCTACCACCGCGGCCTGGACCAGCTCCGCCGCTCCGGCTGGAAGGGGCACGGCCCGATCCCCTGGGACCACGAGCCCAACCGCGGCTTCCTGCGCGCCCTGTACGCGCTGAGCACGGCCGCCGACCGCATCGGCGACACGGAGGAGGCCGAGCGCTGCGCGACCTTCCTGCGCGAGTCCAGCACCGAGGCCGCCGAGGCGCTGCTGAAGTGAGCCGCACTCCGTCCACAGGCTGTGGACGGACGCGACCCTGGGGCCGGAAACCACTGGTCGTGTACCCTCAATACGCAACGGCCCCTGTCGCTGCCTTGCGCCAGGGGTTCATCCATGTTCGGGGGGGTAGGCCACCCCGAAGGTGTCGAATCGAAGAGGTAGAGACCAATGCCGGCCATCACGCTCGTGGGAGCCCAGTGGGGCGACGAGGGCAAGGGCAAGGCCACCGACCTTGTCGGCGACCGCGTGGACTACGTGGTCCGCTACCAGGGTGGCAACAACGCCGGGCACACGGTGGTCATCGGCGACCAGAAATACGCCCTCCACCTCCTGCCGTCCGGCATCCTCTCCCCGAACGTCGTGCCCGTGATCGCCAACGGCGTCGTCATCGACCCGGGCGTCCTCCTGGAGGAGCTCGAAGGCCTGGACGAGCGCGGTGTGGACACCTCGCGCCTGCTCATCTCCGCGAACGCGCACCTGATCATGCCCTACCACCGGGCCCTGGACAAGGTCAGCGAGCGCTTCCTCGGCAAGGCCAGGATCGGCACCACCGGCCGCGGCATCGGCCCCACCTACGCCGACAAGGTCTCCCGGCAGGGCGTGCGCGTGCAGGACATGTTCGACCCCAAGATCCTGCGCAAGAAGATCGAGCTGGCGCTGAAGGACAAGAACCAGCTCCTCACCAAGGTGTTCAACCGGCGCGCCCTGGACGCCGAGCCGATCATCGAGGAGTACATGGGCTACGCCGAGCGGCTGCGCCCCTACGTCGCCGACACCTCGCTGATCCTGAACCGGGCCCTGGACGAGGGCAAGACGGTCTACCTTGAGGGCTCCCAGGGCACGCTCCTGGACATCGACCACGGCACCTACCCGTTCGTCACCTCGTCCTCCCCCACCGCCGGCGGCGCGGCCGCGGGCGCCGGGCTGGGCCCCACCCGCATCACGAAGGTCGTCGGCATCCTCAAGGCCTACACCACACGCGTTGGCTCCGGCCCCTTCCCCACCGAGCTCCTCGGCGAGGAGGGCGACTGGCTGCGCGTCCAAGGCGGCGAGTACGGGGTCACCACCGGCCGCGACCGCCGGTGCGGGTGGTTCGACGCCCCCATCGCGCGCTACGCGACCCGGGTCAACGGCATCACCGACTTCTTCCTCACCAAGCTCGACGTGCTCACGGGCCTCGACAGCATCCCCGTGTGCGTGGCCTACGACGTCGACGGGGTCCGCCACGACGAGATCCCCATGACGCAGACCGAGTTCCACCACGCCGTGCCCGTGTACGAGTACCTCGACGGCTGGTCCGAGGACATCACCGGAGTCCGCCGATTCGACGATCTTCCCAAGAACGCCCAGCGGTACGTGCGTACCCTGGAGGAGATGGCAGGGGCCCCGATCTCCGCCATCGGCGTCGGCCCGGCCCGCGAGGCGACACTCGAACTGAGTTCGCTCGTGTGACCGGACCCACCGCAGTCAGTCCGTCTTCAAACACGAAGAGGCCCCTCAGGTGAAAGCCCTCGTTCTCGGCGGCGGAGGCCGCGAGCACGCCCTCGTCCGCGCCCTGTCCCTGGATCCGGGTGTGACGAGCATCCACTGCGCGCCGGGCAACCCCGGTATCTCGGAGCTGGCGGAGAACCACGTCATCAACGTGACCGACGGCCTGGCCGTCACCGAGCTGGCCGCACGCATCCGCGCCGAACTGGTCGTGATCGGCCCCGAGGCGCCGCTCGTCGACGGTGTCGCGGACGCGCTGCGCGACCGGGGCATCCCGGTGTTCGGCCCCGACAAGGAGGCCGCCCGCCTGGAGGGCTCCAAGGCGTTCGCCAAGGAGGTCATGGAGGCCGCGGGCGTCCCCACCGCCAAGGCCAGGGTGTGCCGCAACGCGAGCCAGGTGGCCGAGGCCCTGGAGACGTTCGGCGCCCCCTACGTGGTCAAGGACGACGGCCTGGCGGCCGGCAAGGGCGTCGTGGTCACCGAGGACCGGGCCGAAGCCGAACTGCACGCCCGCGAGTGCGGCCGCGTGGTCATCGAGGAGTACCTCGACGGCCCCGAGCTGTCGCTGTTCGTCCTCAGCGACGGGGCGCACGCGCTCCCGCTGCTGCCCGCGCAGGACTTCAAGCGCGCCTACGACGGCGACCAGGGCCCCAACACCGGCGGCATGGGCGCCTACACCCCGCTCCCGTGGATCCCGTCCGGCCTGGTCGACGAGATCATGGAGACGGTCGTACGTCCGACCCTCCAGGAGATGAACAGGCGGGGCACCCGCTACCAGGGCCTGCTCTACGTCGGCCTAGCGCTCACCTCGGCCGGACCGCGCGTGGTGGAGTTCAACGCGCGCTTCGGCGACCCGGAGACCCAGGTCGTCCTGGACCGCCTGGCCACCCCGATCGGCGCGGTCCTCCAGGCCACCGACACCGCTGGTCTGGGCTCCATCGGCTCGCTCCAGTGGAAGCCGGGTGCGGCGGTCACCGTGGTCGTGGCGGCCGAGAACTACCCGGCCGACCCGGTCAAGGGCGACGCGATCGGCGGGCTGGACGCCGCCAACGCGCTGGAGGGCGCCTACGTGCTGCACGCGGGCACCGCCTGGGAGGGCACGAGCGGCGTCAAGTCCAACGGCGGGCGCGTGCTCAACGTGGTGGGCACCGGCGCCGACCTGCGGCAGGCCCGCGACCGGGCGTACGAGGCCGTGGGCCGGATCGAGATGCGCGGCTCCTTCCACCGCAAGGACATCGCCGAACGGGCCGCCGCCGAGCAATAGGAGGGCGGCCGCGCCCCTGCGGCCGCGTGATGAACCGCACGGAGCCGTTCCAGGGCGCTGAAGAGCACGTATGGTGGTGTGGCGCGTTTCGCGGGTATCCGCCCGACGCGTCCGCACCACCCTCCACCCATGGTGTCCGCACCGTTTCGGCGATGTGTCAGGACTCTATCCGCGATCTGCGGGTATACCACGTTCTGGATCGGTATACGCGGGCGGGTGCTATAGAGTCGTCGCGGACCACCGGCCCAGTGGCCGCGCAGGTCACATGCAGATCACGCGCAAGAAAATCGCAACGTCCCAGGGTCAACCCGCGTCTCATCCATACCGGCGGTACCCGACCAAGGTGCCTCTTCACCACCACTGCCTCGCAAAGGAGCACATGAGCATGGGCCAGGAGGTTCGTTACCGCGTCCGCGGCGGACGCCCCCTCAACGGAACGGCGTTCATCCAGGGCGCGAAGAACGCCGTCCTGCCGATGATCGGCGCCGCTCTCCTCGCAGCCAAGGGCCACACGGTGCTGCGCAACGTCCCCGTCATCGAGGACGTCTACCGCGCCCTGGAGCTCGCCGAGCACGTGGGCGCGAAGGTGGAGTTCCACGAGGCCGAGCGCACCGTCGTCATCGACGCGTCGTCCCTGAACGACCCCGAGCGCGCGGTGCTGCCCGCGGAGATCGCGGCCCGCTTCCGCGGTTCGGTGCTCTTCGTCCCGGCGCTGATGCACCGCACCGGACGCGCCCGCATCGAGGGCGTCGGCGGGTGCAACCTGGGCAGCCGCAACCTCGACTTCCACTACCGCGGCTTCGCGCGCCTGGGCGCCGACGTCGTGGAGGACGCCGAGCGCAACCACATCAACGTCGAGGCGAGCAACCTGCGCGGCGGCCGCCTCTACCTCGACACACCGTCCCACACGGGCACCGAGAACCTGATCATGGCCGCGGTCCTGGCCCCCGGCACCACGGTGATCGAGCACGCCGCACTGGAGCCCGAGGTCCTGGACGTCATCGCGTTCCTGAGCGCGATGGGCGCCAAGATCAGCGGTGGCGGCACCGGCCTGATCACCGTCGAGGGCGTGGACGAGCTCACCGCCGTCGAGCACACCATCATGTCTGACCGCATCGACGCCGGCGTGTTCGCCATGGCCATCGCCGCGACCGGCGGCGAGGTCGGCCTGGTCGGCGCGAACCTGGACCACCTGGGCGTGGCCCGCTGGAAACTGGAGCAGATGGGCGTGGCCTTCACCCAGGAGGGCGCCGTCCTGCACGTGCGCCGGGACAGGAACGTGCCACTGCGCCCGATCAACGCCGTCACCTCGCCCTTCCCGGGCTTCGCGACCGACCTCCAGTCGCCGCTGATGGCACTGGCGACCCTGGCCGACGGTGAGAGCTACATCCACGAGGCCATCTACGACGGCCGCTTCGCCCTGGCCGACGAGCTGAACAAGATGGGTGCCAAGATCGAGGTGGAGGGCACCCGCGCCATCGTGCACGGGTCGAACGACCTGCGCGGGGCCGAGGTCATCGCCCACGACCTGCGGACCGGGGCCGCCTTGGTCCTCGCGGGACTGGTCGCCGAAGGTGAGACAATCGTGGCGCCTGGCTATCTGGTGGACCGCGGCCACTCCCAGTTCGCGACACGGCTCGCCGCGCTCGGCGCGGATGTGGAGCGTGTCACCGTCTCATAGGGGGCGAAGTCGCAGATCAAGGCCGGGGTGGAGGTTCTCCTCCACCCGGGCTTTCGGTGTTGATATCCGAAACGATCTTCTTCTGCCCCGCACAATGGGTACGATCTCGGCAATCATGCCGTGACAGAGATCGGGTCGGGAAATCCAGTGGGCGCACATAGTGAAGAGCGTGGAATGGTAGCGGGGAGCAGCCCGAGGTGAGTGCCCAGCGTACTGGCGATTTGACGATCGGCGTCATAGGACCCCATGAGGTGGTCGAACGGGTCATGCTCATGGGTCCGGGGTCCACTGGACCCCTCAACGCCAGACTCATCGCCGCCGCGTATCGAGATGAGCAAGAGGCGACGGACAAGGTCGTCAGGCTGGGGTCGGCGATCGACGCCTATCTGTTCGCCAGCCCAGTGCCCTACGAGTTCGCGCGCAAGGCCGGTGTCCTGACGATGCCCGCGACCTTCGTGCCGCTCGGCGGTGCCAGCCTGCACGAGGCCCTGCTCCGGTCGACGCTCGACGACCGCTACGACCCCACCAGAGCCAGCCTGGACGTCCTCAGCCGCGCCGACGTCGTGGAGGCCTACTCCGAGGTCGACCTCCCCGTGGACGGGATCCACGTGCACGAGGAGCTCACCACCACCGCGCAGTTGACCTCCTTCCACGAGGGGCTGTGGCGCCGCAAGGCCACGCGGATGGCGATCACGTGCGTGCGCGGGGTCGCCGAGCGGCTGGAGGCGATCGGTGTCCCCGTGGTCCGGCTGCGGCCCACCAACGCCGGTGTGCGCAGCGCGTTGCAGACCGCGGGTCTGCTCGGCGCGCACCACAGGCTGGAGGAGGCCCAGTTGGGGGTCGTGGTGGTGGACGTGCCCACGCTGCGCGACTCCTCCCGCCGGTCCACGCCCCGCTACTGGCGCGAGGAGCTGCGGCTATCGCTGCACCGCCTGCTGTTGCAGGAGGCGCACCGGATCAACGCCACGGCACACCGGCTGGACGACCACTCGTTCATGGTGACGGCCACCCGTGGCTCCCTGGTCACAGCCACCGAGGGCTTCCGGCAGCCGCCGTTCGTCGAGCGGATCAAGGCGGAGCTGGGGATCGCGATCGAGGTCGGGATCGGCATGGGGCGCACCACCCAGGACGCGGAGACGCACGCGCGGGCCGCCCTGAACCGTGCCCAGGCCTCCCGTCAGAGCTTCGCTGTGGACCGCGAGGGCCGTTCCCTGGTCCCGGCCCAGCGGGCGCCCGCACGGCAGTCCTCGGAGCCGCTGCGCACCAAGGGGCGGGAGACGCTCACGCGCCTGTCGGCGAAGATCGCCGAGGAGGACGGACCCCTGGTCGTCGACGCGGAGAACGCCGGGCGGATGCTCGGTGTCACCTCCCGGACGGCGCGCCGCCTCCTGCGCACCCTGGTCGAGGAGGGGCTGGCGTGGCCGCTGCCGCCCAACCGCACCCTCCAGCCCGGCCGCCCGCGCCAGCTCTACCGGCTGATCGTGGAGAAGCTGGACAAGAACGCCGCCGGCAAGTAGCCGGACAGCCCCCGTGGGGCGCCCTCCCGATGGAGGGCGCCCCACGGGCGTTCAACCCGCCCGTCACGCTTTCCGCTCTTGCTAGATTGCGCACGGACGACGGGTTCGACGCGCTTCCAAGGCCGCCACGCAACCATGAACGGGGGACACGGTGCTCACACGTCTGGAGGTGGACGGGTTCAAGAACCTCCTCGGTCTCAAGGTCGACTTCGGCCCCTTCACCTGCATCGCCGGTGAGAACGGCACGGGCAAGTCGAACGTGTTCGACGTGATCCAGTTCCTCAGCCTGCTGTCCAGCCGCTCCCTGATCGAAGCGGCCTCCGAGGTGCGGGGCACGGACCGCGAGCGTTCCGGAGATCCGCGGGAGCTGTTCTGGAACGGATTCGGACCGGAGGAGCGGCGGATGGGCTTCGCCGCCGAGATGATCGTCCCGAAGGTGGTGGAGGACGACTTCGGCCGTGAGGCCGAGGCGACCAGCACCTACCTGCGCTACGAACTCGAACTGGGCTTCCAGTCGCCGACGAAGGCGGACAAGATCGGCCGTCTGACCCTGCTCAGGGAGAGTCTCAGGCACATCAACCTCGGTGATGCCCCCATCGGCTCCGCTTCCACCACAGCAAGAAGAACTTCCGCGACGCCGTCCTGAGGAACGAGCGCAGCGGGACTGCCTTCATCTCGACGACGATCCAAGACGGCCAGCCCATCATCAGGATCCACCAGGACGGCGGCAGTCGCGGCCAGCCCAAGCCCGCCGCCGCGTCACGGGCCCCGGCGACCGTGGTGAGCACGGTGACCAGCAGCGACGACCCGACCATCCTCGCGGCACGTCGGGAGATGCAGTCCTGGCGGCGACTGGCCCTGGAACCCACCGCGCTCCGCACGGCCGACCGCTACACCGACCCCCAGGTGATGGGCGCCAACGGACTCCACCTTCCGGGAACGCTCTTCCGCATCGCCCAGCAGGAACCCCATGAGGACCCCGACCGTGTCTACGCACGGGTCTCGGGCAGGCTCGCCGACCTCATCGGCCTGTCCGTGGACCGACTGCACGTGGCCGAGGACGAAGTGCGTCAACTGCTCGCCGTCGAACTCCAGGAGGCGAACGGCCTGCGCATGCCGCTCGGAGCCTCTCCGAGGGAACACTGCGCTTCCTGGCGCTCTGCGTTCTCCTAGAGGACCCCTCGGTCCAAGGGGTGATCTGCATGGAGGAGCCCGAGAACGGGATCCACCCGGGCAACCTCCCCTCCATGGTCGATCTCGTCCGCGACCTCGCCGTGGATCCCGGTCTGTCCCCCGGCGAGGACAACCCCTTCCGGCAGGTGATCGTGAACACCCACTCCCCCGGGGTCGTGCAGATCGTGGACCCGGACGACCTCCTGTTCGCCGACAGTGTCCGGAGACGACGACCCGACGGGCGGTTGACCCAGGTTCTACGACTGCGCCCCATCGCTGGGACATGGAGAGCCGAGAAGCCTGGGAGCCTCTCCGTCACTCGGCCAGACATCCTGCCCTACCTGGCGGCCCCGCCCGGGGCACAACTCGGCTTGGAGGGGATGTGACCGTTCGAGTCCTCTTCCTGGGCGAGGGCACGAGTGACGACGGCATCGCCGAACTCTCCGGCCGGAGACTCGACCGGTTCAACAAGCGCTTCTCGGAGAACCGCCGCCAACTGCTGCAAAGGCTGGACACCAGGGGCCCGGTCACGGAACTGCCCTCATGGCAGGCGTTCGTCCAAGACGTCGAGCACGGTCTCGATCGACTGGGGCGCTGACACCGCGGCGCAGCGTCAGTACACGGACGGGGGCGCCCCTGGGGCGCTCCCCAGGATCGGCACCTACCATGAGGCCATGACCGAGACCGCGGCAGCCGAGACCTACACCGCGCCGCCCCCCGCCCCGGGTGCCGACCGGTACCCCTCGCTGGACTTCGCCGACAGCGCCATCGTCCTGCCCGGCGGTCACCGCGTCGACCTCCTCGGTACACCCGAGTCCGCCACCCGGTGGCTGGTCGAGCGCGGCCTCGCACCGGAGGGCGCACGGCTGTGGGAGTTCTGCGCCGAACGGCTGCGGTCCCTGCGCGCACCGGTCCGGGACCTGATCGCCACCCGCGTCGACGGCGGCCCCGCGCCCGAGGAGGCCCTCGCCGCCGTCAACGAAGCCCTGACCCGGGTACCGACGGCGCCGCTCCTGCGCTGGGACGCGGCCGAGGGCCCCTACCGGGCCGTCGCGCACCCCGCGACCGAAGTGGTCGACCACGCCCTGGGGATCCTGGCGGCGGACGCCGCCGACCTGCTGACCTCACCCGACGCCGAACGGCTCGCCGCCTGCGGCTCCTCCCCCTGCGACCGCTACCTGCTACGCACGCACCCCCGCCGCCACTGGTGCTCGGTCCGGTGCGGCGACCGCGCCCGCGCGGCCCGCGCCTACGCCCGGCGTACCCGGACCGGGACGGACTGAGCGGCCCCGGGCGGGCGCGGCGCGCACTCTAGCGGCGGTGCGCGTAGGCCGTGGCCACGGCCAGGAACACGTCGTCCTCCTCCACCGTCCCCAGGCTCACCCGGGCGCCCTCGCCGGCGAAGGGGCGGACCGCCACACCCGCCTCGGCGCACGCGGCGGCGAAGTCGAGCGTGTCGTCCCCGGCCCGCAGCCAGACGAAGTTGGCCTCGGTGGGCGGCACGGTCCATCCGGAGGCGATCAGGGCGTCGCGTACCCGGGAACGCTCCTCGACGGTGGCCGCCACGCGCTCCATGAGTTCGTCGTGGGCGGCCAGGGAGGCGATGCCCGCCGCCTGGGCGAGGTGGTTGACCGCGAACGGCACCAGCGTCTTGTTCACGGCGATGGCCACGTGCGGGTGGGCGACGAGGTAGCCCAGGCGCAGCGCCGCCAGCCCGTAGGCCTTGGAGAACGTGCGCAGCACGGCCACGTTGGGGCGGTCGCGGTACAGCTCCACCCCGTCCGGGACGCGGGGGTCTCGGACGTACTCGTGGTAGGCCTCGTCCAGGACCACCAGCACGTGATCGGGAACGCGGTCGAGGAAGGCTGCCAACTCCTCCCGGTGCACCGTGGTGCCGGTGGGGTTGTTGGGGTTGCACACCAGCACCATGCGCGTGTTCTCGGTGACGGCGTCGGCGAGGGCGCCCAGGTCGTGCGCCTCGTCCCTGATCGGCACGCGCACCGACCGGACCCCGGCCAGGTCCGCGAGCAGCGGATAGGCCTCGAAGGAGCGCCAGGCGTAGACGACCTCGGCCCCCGGCTCCCCCACGGCCTCCAGCAGTTGCTGGAGGAGCCCGACCGACCCGGCGCCCACGGCCACGTGGTCGACGGGAACCCCCACGTGTGCGGCGAGGGCCTCCACCAGCGCCACCGATCCGGCGTCCGGGTAGCGGTTCAGCTCGGCTGAGGCCCGTGCGATGGCCTCCCGCACGGATGTGAGCGGGCCGAAGGGGCTCTCGTTGGAGGAGAGCTTGACGGAGCGGCCGTCGGGACCGACCACCCTAAGCCCCGGCCTGTAAGGAGGAATGCCCTCCAGAACGGGCCGCAGATATGGCGTTTTCGACTCCGGCACCATGGTCCTTCCCCAATACTTTGTGTGAGACACGAGACACGATCGGCGACATCCGCTGCTCCGGCAACACCCCCACGGGGGATACCGCACAAAATGAGGAGACACCACCATGTTCTCGCGCCGCCGCCTGACCGACCCCGTGCGCGCCGCAGCGGGCCAGAGCCCCGGTGCGCGCCACGGCCGCACGGCCGTCCGGTCGCTGGCCCTTCCCGTCACCCTATCCATCGCCCTCGGGGTGGGAGCGTGCGGTGGAGCCGAGGAACAGCCTCCCCCGGAGGACCCCAACGCGGAGGCCGCGGCCCGACTCAACGAGGCCCAGCCCACGTACTACGAGAACGCCACGCTGCTGCCCGAGGGCAGTGAGAGCGGAACCTACTCGCGCCTGGCCACGGTGCGCTACAGCGAGGAGGTCCGCGGATCCACCGAGATCGACAAGCCCGAGTGCGTGGACGCGGCCAACCGCTGGGGCGACATGGAGAGCGTGCGCGACGCCCCCACTTCGGTGGCCGCCTACGAGTGGCCGGAGGGGTCGGTCTCCAGCATGCTGATCCAGTTGGACGAGGCCGAAGCGGCCCGAGCCCTGGAGACCGGACCGCCGGAATCGTGCTCGGCCTACACCGTCACCTACGAGGACGGCACCGCCTCCGAGTACACGGTGGCCGAGGTCGATCTGCCCCGGATCGGCGACGAGTCGCACGCCTTCTCCGTGGAGGTGACCACCGGCGGCGAGGTGAACCGCATGATCAACGTCCTGTACCGCAACGGCGACCTGCTCGGCAGCACCTCCGTCCTCGGTACCGGGGACGCCGAGTCCTACCGGGAGATGCTGACCGGCTTCAGCGAGGCCGCCGTCGACCGGCAGCGGCGGATACTGGGCTGAGCGGGCCTCACACGGGGTGGCCCGACCCCGTGCCCTCCTCCGCCGGGGGCCGGGCCGCGGGGTGGGCACGGGCGATCCTCAGCGCCCTGGCCTCCCGTTCGGCGTCGCGCAGGGCCTCGTCCCGCCGGGCGGCCTCGCGCGGACGGGGCAGCTTGCGCGGCGGGCCCTGGAGCCGACGCGTGGTCACGGCCCCGAACGTGGCGCACACTTGTCCGGAGGCGCGGTCCACCAGGACGGCCCGCACGGCCGTCCTGGCGCTCCCCCCGATCCGCACGGCGAAGACCACGTCCACACGGCGGCCGTGCCGCGTCCCGTCGTAGCGCAGGAACCTCCAGCAGCCGTGCCGCCACACGTCCTCGGGCCCACCGCCCCGGAGCACGTCGCGGTTGGTGCGCCACACGTCGCTGGCGCGCAGCCGCAGCATCGTCCGGCGCAGCGGTACGGGGCGCAGCGCGCAGGGCTCCCGTGTGGTCCAGCGCGCCACGAGTTCGCGCGGTTCGGGGCTCAGGACCGCCAGCACGGCGAGTTCGACCCCCAGAACCACGGCGTGCGCGCTGCCGAAGGAGGCGAGGACCTCCCATCCGGCCGGAGCGAGGCCGATCGTGGCCAGGGCCGCGCTGGAGAGGAGCACGGCCCGGGTCAGGGTGCGCCAGCCGATCGGTGCCCGGCTCAGGCCGCCGAAGCAGCCGCAGCCCGCCTCCGGATCGCGTCGGCGGGCCAGGACCAAGACGACGAACGCCAGGGCGAAGAGCACCGCCGTACCGGCCCGGGCCAGGTCCCCCAGGGATCCGGCCAGCGCGAGCAGGCCGACCGCGAGCACCGCCTCGGCCACGGCCGTGGCTGAGGTGACCGGCCGGAGCAGGCGCCTGGGCAGCAGCACAGCCGTCCCGCCCGCCGCGGAGCCGCTCACGGCCTTGGCGGCGGCGCCGAGCAGCAGCAGTGCGGACAGGAGTGGCAGTTGGACCTCGCGGACGGCGTCGACGATCTCGAGCAACATGTCATCCCTCCCCGTTCGGGACGGTCATGGTCGCGTTGAAGCAGCCTTCCTCAAGCCGCCCGCCCAGGGCCACGAAGCCCGCCACCGTAAGGGAGACGACGCGGCCCGCGGCCTGGCCGCCGCAGGCGGGACACAGGTCGCAGATCCAACTGTCGGCGGCCGCGCAGTCGATCAGGGGCACCACCGTGGTCTCGCTCGTGCAGTCGTTGCGCAGCCGCACCGTGGTTCCGGTGGACAGCAGCGGCAGGGGGACGCAGGAAGTGCGGCGGTCGCACGCGTCCGTGTGCCCCACGGGGTCGAGCGCCGGATAGGCGGCGCCGTTGGCCGCGGCACGCTCGTCCAGGTGAGGGGAGCGGCCGAACGCGGGGTCGTACCAGGTGGCGATCCCCGTGACCGTGCCCGAGTAGCGGGAGGCCGGCGGCCGGTACGGTGCGGCGTGGAGCGGGTACGGCGGCTGCGTGGTGGCGGGCCGCGTCACCCAGACCGCGCCCTCGCGCCACACGCCGACCGCGTCGAAGACGTAGCCGGGCTCCAGTCGCGGGTGGCGGACGCCGATACGCCCCGAGGAGCGGTAGGGCACGACGACGGGCACCCGGGGGCGCCCGTGCCCGGGGTCGATCTCCAGGGTGTGGCCGTCCACCTCCGTGATGACACCGGTGGCGCGAGCCGGCTGCGCCCACACGCGTTCGGCGACCGGCCCTCCCGCCGGGGGGCGGAGCACGACGGCGTCGTCACCGCAGACCAGGGAGGAGACGGCGGTCTCGTCGCCCTTCCAGAGGGTGGTCCGCCCGTCGAGCAGGAACCGCTCCTCGCCCCGCAGCGTGACCAGGCAGAGCAGGGACGGGGTGGCGTCCACGACCACGCCGCGCGCGACGCGCCCGCTCAGGGGGAGGGGTTCGGGGGCGGCGTCGGGGCCGAGGATCTCGGCGGTGAACCGGCGGCGGCCGCTCTCCTGTCCAGCCATCACGGACATGTCGTCCACTCCCCCTCTACCACCCGACTCGTCACTCGGTGTCCATTGTCCTGCCCGTGGCCGCGCCCGGGGCCGCACACGCCGGGCCGCACCGGTTCGTGCCGCGGACATGCCCGGGGCATTGCCCGGTGTCTCGCCATGATGAGCCACAGGAGAGCAGCATGCGATGAAATAGGAGGAAAGATACAGAATGAGCGATTTGCGGGTGTATTGGGCAGAGATTCCCGAATGTTTGCCCTCGCTGTGTGACAGTGAGAGGGAAGAAACGTGATCCACGACACGAGAAGAACCGAAAGTCGGTGGTCGGTGTGGGGGGAACGACCCGGACGCCCCGGTACGACGAGTTCAGCGACTACGTGGGGGAACGGGGCCCGGCGCTGCTGCGGATGGCCCGGTCGCTGACCAACAGCCACGCCGACGCCGAGGACCTGCTCCAGGCCGCGCTCGTCAAGACCTTCCTGTCCTGGGACCGCATCGCCAACCCCAAGGCCCGCGACGGGTACGTCCGCCGGGCGATGGTCAACACGCAGATCTCCGAGTGGCGCCGCAGCCACCTGGACGTCTACCCCACCGACGACATCCCCGAACAGCGGGTGGACGATCCCACCTGGCGCAGCGACCTGGCCGACGTGGTGGAGCGGGCCATCGAACGGCTCCCCGACCGGCAGCGCACCACCGTCGTACTCCGCTACTACGACGACCTGACAGAGGCGCAGATCGCCGCACGGATGGGCGTCACCCTCGGCACGGTCAAGAGCACGCTCTCGCGCGCCGCCGACAAGCTCCGCCACGACGCCGATCTGGTCATCGAACGCACCACCGTCTGACGCCGCGCCGCGTGGCACGACGCAACCGTTTTGCGTACCGGCCCGTCGGGTCTGTAGTGTTGTCTCAGCCAGGAGGATTCGCCTAGTCCGGTCTATGGCGCCGCACTGCTAATGCGGTTGAGCGGCAACGCTCTCCGGGGTTCAAATCCCCGATCCTCCGCGCTCTGACCTGGGGCTTCTCGCATCGCGAAAGCGAGAGAAGCCCCAGGTTTCCTCATGTTCGGGCCCAGACTGGCACGACCCTGGCACGAGGCCGTCCCGAACCCCCTCGAACCGGCTCCTGAAACCCCCTCCAAGGGCGTGACCCACGCCACAATCTGTGGCTTTTCATGTGATACATGTCACCAGGACCATCTACGGAGAGTGACCGGATTCCGGGTCATCCGGCGCCCTCGCGTCTGCCGGACCACGTGCCGTAGGCCGGTGCGCTGCGGGGGATGGCGGCGTCGGTGGCCTCGGCCGCACCGCGCTGGGCCTCGGGGGCCACATGGACGTAGGTGTCCATGGTGAAGCTGGTCCTGGAATGGCCGAGCGTCTGGCTGATCACCTTCGGTTCGATCCCGGCGGCGAGTTGCGCGGTCGCCGAGCTGTGCCGCATGCCGTGGAAGGTGATCGGGGGCATGCCGTGGCGACGGATCAACTGGTCGAAGGTGTGGGCCAGCGTGTGGGGGTGGACCTGGCGGCCGTCGGGGCGTGTGAAGACCAGTCCGGTGTCGTTCCAGTAGCGGCCCGCCTTGAGGCGTTCGGTGTTCTGGGTGCGCTTCCAGGCTCTGAGCACCGCGACGGTCGAGCGGCTCAGGCTGACGTAGCGCTCGCCCGCTTCGCTCTTCGTGCCCAGGCGTTCGAGTTCGGCCTCCTCCCACAGGTCCTCTTCCCAGAGGTCCTCCTCATCCTCTTCCCTGGTCTCTTCGGTGTCGGGGGCGGTGATGGCCTCTCGGACCATCATCCAGCCCTTGTCGAGGTCGACCTCGGCCCACTGGAGTCCGATCACCTCCGACCTGCGCAATCCGGTCAGCAGGACGAGGTGGAAGAGCGGGTAGAGGCGGTGGCCGGTGATGCGGTCGAGGAAGTCGCCGGACTGCTCGGGGGTCCAGACCATGATCTTTGCCGGCTTCTTGCCGGTCGAACGCCAGCGGGCGACACGTCCCTCGGTCCAGATGAGCGGCTTGTGTCTCCTCGGCGTGGGGATGGGGAGGTTGTCAGCGGGGTTGTCGGTCAGCGTGCCGGCCTTGACCAGGTAGGACATGCTGGACCTGAGCACGGCCATGATCTTGCGCAGGCGGGCAAGGCTGATCGGCCGTGTGGAGTAGCGCTTCTTACCGCCGTCCTTGTCGGCCCGCTCGGCGCGCACGGCCAGGAGCCGCAGGAGCATCTCGCTTTCGCGCTTGCCGCCCTTCGTTTTCCTGTTGATTCTTCTTATCTCTTCCGCAAGCCGGAGGAAGTGGTCTTTGTTGAGATCTCCGACTTTGACGTGTCCTAGTCCGGGAATGGCGTAAAGCCTGACGATCTCTTCGTAGTCCGACCAGCTTTTCAGGTGCTTCTTGTTCTCCAGCCATCTTTTTTCGAGGTAGTCTCTGTAGAGCATCTTCGGGCTGAGCCTGAGGTCTCCGCCGTGGATGCGCTGGACTTCCTTCGCCCGGGCGTCCTTGGCTTCCTGCAGAGTCGGGTAGGGGCCGAAGCGCGGCTGGCGGCGGCTGGTGCCGTCGTGCGAGGGGGCTTCGAGGCGGAACCAGTAGGAGCCGTGGCGTTTCTCCTTCAGGCGGGGGCAGCGACCCTCCCGGTAGACCTTTCCCGTCTCCCGGTCGATGCACCAGCACCGTTTCTTGATCTTGGGCATTTCCGTTTTCATGTGTTCGAATCACCATCCTCATTGGTGTGGCATGCGAGGTGACGCATCATGTGCACTCCCTGCAGACCCAGCACTTGGGCCAACTCAGCGGTGGGAACGCGTATGGATCGGCCGAGTCTGATGAGCCTGCAAGGGAAATCACCTTCTCGGGCCGCTTCATAGGCTCTGGTCCTGCCGATGCCGAGGGCCGTGTAGGCGGCCGGGAAAGAGATGGTGTCGGGCAGTGTGTGGCCCTGCGAGATCAGGCTGGCCAAGGACGCCCCGGAGAGGATGAGTTCTTCAAAGCTCGGTCGCTCTGACCGGTGGTCGGCTGCCATGTGCTCCCTTTCGGTCCGTCGTGGTCCGTCAAGGGGGTCAAGGCTCGGGCCTCGGGGGCTGTGACCGGGGGTGGCTCGGGCTCGCGTGGTGCCGCCGCACCATCGGTGCGCCGGCACGGTACGGCCCACAGTGCTGCCGGACCGCTTTGGCACACCGGTTCGGGGCTCTGGTACACCGGCGTACCGCTGTGGTTCGCCGTCGGACCAGAGCCGTTTGGACGAGGACCACCGTCGCCGTGGAGTGCGCAACATGTGTACACAATAGCATGTTATTTAATCTATAGTTTCATGCGTTGTCCTTCCCCTTCCCTTGGAGGCCCCACCCCCGATGGACCGTGTAGCCGTCGACCCCGCCACCTGGGTTCGTCTCGTAATCGCCGCCGCCCTGCTTCCGCGCACCGTGCAGGCCTCGTTGACCGCCCTGGGACTGCTGATGTCGCCCTCGGGCTCGGTGCGCAACGCCCTCGCCCACCTGGTCGGCCTGACCGACAGGTCCCGGTCCACGATCAGCGAGCACCTGGGCACGGCCCAGGCCCAGGGGTGGCTGACCTGCCTGGAGCGCGGCGGCCAGCGCGCCGACGGGCCCCGGACCAGCGTCTACCAGGCCACCGTGCCCGCCCAGATCTGGCAGCGGCGCGAGGAGTTCCTGACCCCCTTCTCAACCGAAGAACCCGACCAGGACGCCCTTCCGGTGTTCCCCGCCGGATCTGTCATCCCAGCTCAGGACCACCGTGGACCCTCGTCGGAGTTTTCCGCCCAGAAGATCAATCCCTCTATCCCCCAAGGAGAAGCGCCGGCTGCGCCGCCGAAGCGGCAGGTGGCGCTCGCCCCGGGAACCGATCCGGTCATCGCCGCGGTGATCGAGGAGCTGGCCGCCCTGGCCGACCACGTGGTCTCCCCCGCCTGGGCGGCCCGGTGCGTCAGCCAGATCGTGCGCCACCGCCGGGTCCGCCACCCCATCGCCTACGTCGTCAAGACGCTGCAGAACGCCGCCCGGGACGGCACCCTGAACGAACGCTTCCTGCCCCCGGAGAGCGCGGGCCGCCGACCGGTGGAGGATCCCGTGCCTGCGCTGGACGACGTTCCGGCACGGGAGGGCAGCCCAGCCTCACGTGCTGAGTCCGGTGAGGCCCCCTGGGACCGGTCGGCCTTCCCCACAGCGAACGGTTGGGACCACGACCCCGACACACCCGCCCCCGCCCCTGCGGCCGGGCCAGGCCGTCCCGCGGCACGGCCTGAGGCCGTGGACAGTCCGCCAGGGCCGCAGGAGCCCCCGCAGGAGATCTACCGCCCCGGGGGCCGCGTCCTGTCCGGTCTGGGGGAGAGCGGAGCCAAGGAGCTGCTCAGACTGCGCCGACAACTCGCCGAACGCCAGCACCCGCAACGCCAGCAGACCAGAAACCGAGGAGAACGAACCGAGCCACTGGCCGGCCCTATGGCGCCCGCGGCCTGAGGGTCGCCCCACTGCGGCGACGGAAGATCACCTGCACCTGCAAGGACCGGAGGTCGTGTAAGCCGCCAACATCATCGACAGACCACCCAAGCGCGTTTCGGCCTCACCCCTGGGGCGGGCACGCGGTCTCCAGTGAGAGGGGCGAGCGGATCGCCGGTATCCGGACGCCGGTGACCGGCGGACACCGACCGCAACGTCGCCCCCCGCCGCTATGGTCGCCGCAACGAACCACTGCCGGAGAGGACCCCCGCCCCATGGCCCCCTACACCAGCGTTGTCGACGTCCACACCATCTTGAGCCGGGGCGGGGAGATCGCCCTGCTGGAACGCCGCGGCACCGGCTACTGCGACGGCATGCTGCACCTGCCCTCGGGGCATCTGGAGGAAGGCGAACCCGCGCACGCGGCCGCGGCCCGCGAGGCACGCGAGGAGACCGGGGTGCGGGTGGATCCCGGCCACCTCACCCTGGCCGCGGTGGTCCACCACCACCAGGAGCCCGGGCACGCGCGCATCGGACTGTTCTTCTCGGCCACCGCGTGGGAGGGCGAGCCCTACAACGCCGAACCCCACAAAGCCGCCGCGCTGGTGTGGGCCGATCCCCGCAGCCTGCCCTCGAACACGATCGCCTACCCGACAGAAGGGATCCGGGCCTGGCTCGACGGAGCGGGGTTCGTGCCGCACGGGTGGTAGCCCAGACCACCGCACGCACACTCCCGAGCAGCGCCAGGCCGTGGGCGTTCGCCCGTCCCGACGCGTCCGTCTAGAGTCCTAGGAACGGATCGTTGGCCGACCAAGGTACGGGTGAGCATGCCGAGAAGCGGGGTCGTGGGCTGGAAGCCCTCCGTACTCAGACAGGCCCGCCAGGACAAGGACTGGAACCTCTCCGAGCTGGCCCGCCGCGCCGACCTGAGCCGCACCGCCATCGGCCGCTACGAAAAGGACGGCGGCAGCGCCCCCACCCCCGAGGCCCTGGAGCGCCTGGCGGCAGTGCTGGGCGTACCGGCCCGCGCCTTCCTCGACTTCCAGGTCGCGGGCCTGGCCGGATACCGGGCCGTGGCCGGGCTGACCCAGGACCAGCTCGTCGACGCGGTCGGCGACCCGGACCTGAACGTGCAGACCTACCGCGCTTTGGAGAGCGGGCGCACCCGCAAACTGCGCACCGCCCAGGCCCGCTCCCTGGCGGCGTTCTTCGGCATCTCGCAGGAGGAGGTGCGCACCGCCCACGCGCACTCGGTGCGCCGCCGCCAGGAGCAGGAGAACGAGGCCCTTACGGCCGGGGGCGCAGAGCGAACGCGGTGAGGCCGGTGGTGACCACACCGGCCCGCTCGGCGTGGGCGCGCAGCACATCGCGCAGGGCTTTGGCCGCCATGCGCTCTTCGGTGACCGAGCCGCCCCGCCGCACCCTGCGCAGCAGCCAGGCGTGCGGGTCGGCCGGCGCGGCCAGGGTGTGGTCGAGATGGCCGGAAGGCGGGGTGCGCCCCGCTCCGGCGAAGGTGCGGTGCAGGGCCTGCTTGCCGTCCTGGGCCGGGTCCAGGACCTGCCTCCACAGCACCAGGGAGCAGGGCAGGCAGGTGGCCCAGTCGGCGGCCGGCAGCGGGGCGGCCAGCGCTCGGGGAGGTTCCCCGGGCACGGCCAGGACCGCGGTGCCCTCGGCGATGGTGAGCTGTCCGGCGCGTAGGGCGAGGACCTCCTCGGGGCCGTAGCCGGTGGCGCGGGCCAGCAGCAGGGCGAGGCGGTTGCGGCGGTTGATGGCCAGCTCGGGCCAGGCCTCTTGGCGTGTGGTGGCCAGCACGCGGGTGAGTTCGGTGTCGGTGAGCCAGCGCGAGGTGCGCCGCCGGGGCTGGGGGCCGCAGCGGCGCAGCCACCTGAGCAGGTCCAGGGCCGGCGGGCGGCGGGTGGGGTCGGGGTGGCCGTTGGCGGTGTGGGCGGTGGCGATGGCCGAGGCCCACCGCTGCAGTGTGGCCCGGCCCTTGTGGTGGGTGTCGTGGGCCTGGGCCAGGTACAGGGCCGCGTCGGCGGGGGCGGCGGGCAGGGGTGTGCGGTCGTTGGCGCGGCACCAGCGGGCCCAGCGCGTCCAGTCGGCGAGGTAGGCGCGGCGGGTGGCGGGGGCGTAGTCGGCCAGGTGGCGGCGCAGGTGTTCCAGACCTGGCGGGGCGCCGTTCTCACCGTCATCCGGGGCGGGGGGTGTGTGCAGGGTGTCCAGCAGTGGGCGAAGCCCGGACGGCAGTGCCGTCCGGGCCTGGTCACGCTGTGGCGGGGCCTGGCCCACGCTGCTCACTCCTCACTCACTCTCCTGTGCAGGGGCGTTTGCCGGATGCGCCAGGGCCGGTCCCGGACCGCGGGGCGGGCATGACCGGCGAGGTCGAAGACGAAGCCTTCCAGTTCGGGGTTGAGCACCGGACGGTTGTCCGCGAGAGCCTGGCACACCTCGTCCAGGGCGGTGGCCGGGTCCACGCCCAGCAGCCCGGAATAGCGGGCCGCCACGCTGGGGGTGCGGCTGCGGCCCGCCGCGCAGTGCACCAGCACCCGCCTGCCCTCGGCGCGCAGGCCGTGGACCGCGCGGGCCGCCTGGTCCAGGGTGTGGTGGCCGTGGGCGTTGGCGCCCGGTTGGTCGATGAGCCACACCTGGACGTGGTCGCGGGCGGGGACGTGGCCGAAGTCGGCGGCGCCCACCCGGCACAGCGACACCACCGCGTCCACCCCCAGCGCGGCCGGGTCGAGGTCGGCCAGGGGCAGGTTGCCCAGGACCACCCCCTCATCGTGGGGGTGCACCGTCTGGAAGGGGTGCGGGGCCTCGACGTGGCGGGGGTGGCGCTCAGCGCGGGGCCAGCCCTGGCCGTCGGCGGCGCTCTGGCGGGCCAGGCCCAGGCCGAGGGCGATGAGGTCGCGGGCGGTGTGGCCGGGCCAGCCGTGCACGGCGCGCTGCCACTGCCAGGGCACGGCCGAGGCGCCCCAGCGGGCGCCGAGCAGGGACCCGGCGATGGCGGCGACGGTGTCGGTGTCGCCTCCGGCGCGCACGGCCGCCTCCAGGGCCAGGCGCAGGTGGTCGGCGGCGAACACCCCCGCTGCGGGGTCGTCGGCGGGGACCGGGGTGCGGGTGATGGCCGACCAGGCGGCCTGCAGCGCGGTGACGGTGTAGCCGTTGCCGGCGAAGGTGTGCGGATCGCGGGTTTCGGCCTCGTCCAGGCGTGCGTGCCACCAGGGGCGGCGCTGGGCGGGGAGCAGGTCGATACCGGCGCGCACGCCGTCGAAGCGTGCGTGCAGGACGGCGTGGCGGATGCCCTCGCACCACAGGACGCAGGCGTCCCCGGCGAGGGGGTCAGCGTGGGTGAGGTCGCTGACCAGCCGCGCGGCCTCGGCGGTCGCTTCGGCGTCGTGCACCTCGTGCAGGGCGACGGGCGCGGTGCGCATCAGGGAACCGTTGCCGGTGGACCTGTGCCCGGATGTCCACAGGCTGTGGGCGGCCGTGCGCATGGTGGCGGCCACGGTGGGGGTACCGGCCTCGGGCGCGGCGGCGCGCAGCACGGTGCCGGTCTGGATGCCGATGTCGGTGGCGCCCTCGCGCAGCCAGGTGAGGAAGTGGTCGGCGATGCGGTTGAGGACGCGGCTCTCCTGGATGGCGGCGGGGGCGGTCTCGGCCAGGGCGCGGGCGATGCACACGCTCATCTGGGTGTCGTCGGAGTACTCGCCGGGGGCGTAGGGACCGAGTCCGCCGCCGACCATCCGCGGGGTCTGGTCGGGGGTGAGGCGGGGACGGAACTCGTAGGGGACGCCGAGGGCGTCGCCGCAGGCGGCGGCGAGCAGCACACCGGCGGCGCGGTCGTCTCGGTGCGGGGCAGGGGCAGGCGGTAGGGCCATGGAGCTCCTCGGTTCGGGGTTGGGGTGGAACACCCGGAAACTTAACAGTCGATAATGACATTATCAACTTCTATTTCTGGACTGGTCACAGCCGGGCCCCTCAGGGCTTGCAGGGGTTGTTTCCATACACGGGAGGAGCCCGCCCATGGTCCAGCGCCTGGAGTCCGCCGCCGAGCCCCGGCCGTTCACCCTGCTCACGGTCACGAATCGACCCGACGAGCCGGGGAGCACGGTCGACCTGTCCTTCCGCACCGGCGGCAGCGGGGAGAGGGACCACGGCCCCGAGGTGCTCTGCCACACCTACGCCGACCGGGCGCCGATCCTGAAGCTGCACCAGGGCGGCTTCGGTGTGAGCCTGACCACGGCGGGGCCACAGGTCGTGGGAGAGGCCGATGTGCGTTTCGCCCGGGCGCTGGTCATGGGTGCGCTGCGCTACTACCAGGCCCTGCACCGGTTGCGCCGGGAGCGGGGAGCGGCGCAGGTGCGCTAGCCCGCCGCTCCGGGGCCGGCCGCCGCGTTCGCGCCGGGGGCGAACGCGGCGGCACAGGCTTCGCCGTCGTCCTCCTCGTCCTGCTCGTCAGCGTGGCGGTCCGCCGCGGACTGCGCCCGGGTGTCGAACCCGGACTGGGCCGTGTCGGACTGCGGGTCCCGGTCCGCCACCGACTGGATGCGCGCGGCGGCGTCCTTGTCCATCTCGGTGTGTCTGCCCATGTGTGCTACCTACCCCGGCCCGAGCGAGCGGCACCAGGCAGCCGTCCTTGTGGAGGCAGGGCGGCCCCGCGGTGCGCACGGACACCCCAGAGCCGAGCCCAGGACTGCCGTTGTCGCAGGCCAAGCCGCTGATGAACCCGGAGTCACACCGGGGGAAAGCGGGGCCGACTTGCCAAGATGATGCTTATAGATTAATTTCAAATCTATAAGCACAAACGGCGGGTGGAGAGCCCGCACCACCGACCGCGACCGCATCCACGCCATCACCGACCGCGTCTGCGACGCCTGGGCCGGCCGCTTCTCCGGCTCCGGCATCGAACTGCCACTCAGCGCCGTGGCGGCCCTGACCCACCTGCGGGACCGCAACCCCCGCAAGGCCACCGACGACTTCCTCGACCTGGACCAGGACCAGGCCGCCCACGTCCTGCGCATGCTCTGGACCCGCTTCAGCCGCACCCGCCCGGACCTGGCCTACCGCGTGCTGCCCCTGGCGCGGTACAGCCACCACAAGAAGCAAGCCGACCACGAGGCGGCCCTGGTCGCCATCGCCCGCACCGCCGTCAGGGCCGGACTCTTCGACCTGACCATGACACCCAGCAGGACCTCGACCGACCTCTTCGGCCCCCTGCTCATGGGCCTGCGCCCCCGCAAGGCCCTCGAATCCCACGGGCAGTTCTACACCTCACCCAATACCGCCGCGCTCCTGGCCGACATGGACGCGGTGCCGCCGCCCGGCTCGGCGGTCTGCGAGCACTTGGCGGGCACCGGCGCCCTGGTACTGGCCCTGGCCGAGCGCATCCGCGCCCACGGGGGCGACCCCGCCGACCTGTGCTGGGAACTGGTCGACATCGACCCGGTGGCCACCGCGTGCCTGGCGGTCAACACCCACCTGTGGCAGCTGGGACCCCGGGTGCTCATCGGGTGCGCCGATTCCCTCACCGGGAACTGGCAGGCCCGTGCCCGCTACGAGCGCGGCCTCGGGATCGAGATCGACAGGACGCGGGCGCTGTACCGGCTCGCCGTCCTGGGCGGCGGCTACACCTCAGCCGCCTGACCCCGCCCCCTTCCCCGCCCCTCATTTGGCCTGCGAGACGACAGGAGACCCGCCTATGACCGTGAACCCCACCGCCTTCGCCGACGCCGTCGCCAACCAGTGGCACGACCTGTACGGCCCCAGCCGCGCCGAAGTACCGATGAGCGTGCTCACCGCGGCCGCCTTGCGCTCCCGTCTGGACCCGAGCACACCGCAGCACGCCCCCGACAGCGTCGGCGCCTTCCTCTCATCCCAGCAGCGGGTGTGGGAGAGGGCCGCCCAGCGCTGGCCGCACCTGTACCACCGCTGGGACCAGTACACCGACTGGCCCGCCTGGCCCGACCGCGAGCGCACCACGGGCGCCGCTCTGGAACTGGCGCGCCGCCTCACCGCCACGGGCGTGATCGAGTACCTGGACGACCTCACCCACCGGCGCGACTTCCTCGGCGGTGTGCTGTACCGGCTGCGCGCCCCGCTGGGGGGCGCCCACAGCGATCCGCTGGAGGCCGCCGCCATGCGGCCCGTGCACCTGGACCGGGAGCGTCCGGTGCAGTCGATCACCCTGGAGCGCGCCGGAACCGGGCACCGGCTCCTGCCACTGTTGGCTGCTCTGCACGAGCGCCGTGTCGCCCCCCGAGACCTGTCCTGGCAGCTGCGCGAGATCGACGAGTTCCAGGCCGCGGTGCTGTGCACCAACCTCGCGTGCTGGGACGTGGCCGCCCCCAGGCGGGCGAACGTGCTGGTGTCCACCGGCCAGGACGACGACTGGATCCGCGCCGAGCAGGAAGAGCGCGCCGAGTCGCTGCGGGCCCTGTTCATGGTCGCGGACCTCTCAGGCCCCTGGTCCTGACCGGCGCCCCCACCCCGCGCCCAGCACCAGCCCCTACCCGCAGCACCTCTGGGAGGTCTCCCCATGCCCGCATCCTGGCGCACCGCGCCCATGCCCGCACCCGTGGCGGCGCTGCCCCGCACCACACAGGGGATGCCCATCCCCTACACCGTCTCCCGCGGCGAGGACCCCGAACGCATCGTCCACCGGCCCGGAACCGGACCGGTCGCGGTGTGCGACTGCTCCCCCGACCGCGGCCGCCCCTTCTTCGGCTCCCAGTGCCCCCAGCGCCAGCGCCGGTGCGTGCGCCAACGGCGCTGCCCGGTGTGCGGCCAGAGGGTGGACTCAGACTCCTATCTCGCCTTCGGCGGTCTGCCCCTGCCGGGCACACCGTGGTTCATGGAAGCCGGAGCGCACCCGCAGTGCCTGGCCTACTCCCTTGCCGTGTGCCCGGCCCTGCAGCGCGGCGCCGGCCCCGACTTCCCCGTCGCGCTGGCCCTGGCGGTGGACACCTGCGAGGAGCGCCTCATCCACGGCCCCAACGCCACCGCGATCCTCGCCGTGCCGCACGGCGACCCTCGGGGCCGACAGGCGACGCTGCACTTCTTCCTCTCGCGCCCGTTGCAGCCGCTGGTGCTGGAGCGCGACACCTTCCTCGCCCACCCCCTGGCGCGCCCCTGAATCCCCGCGCCATCCCGCGCCGACCGCGCCCCGCTCCCCTCAACATCCCAGGTGATCGCCATGAGCACTGACGTCCCCATGCCCGCACCGATCCGGCGCCTGCCCACCACCCGGGCGGGCTACCCGATCCCCGTCCTCACCCCGCGCGGCGACATGTCCGCCACCTTCACCATCAAGGAACTGCCCGATACCGGCCTGACCGCCGTGTGCCCCTGCCGCGACCACGACCGGCCCCACAAGCTCGGCGCGATCTGCCCCGATCTGCAGCGGCGCGCGATGCGCCGACACCGGTGCGGCGTGTGCGGCACACGCCTGGACCCCCGCTCGGGACTGGCCTTCATCCGCGACGACCCGTACACGCTCGACTTCATCGAACCGCCGCTGCATCCGCGGTGCATGGCCTACTCGGCTCAGGCGTGCCCCGTGCTCGCCCGCTCGATCGACACCGCCCAGGTCCTCATCTGCCGCCGGGTGCGGCTCTACGAACGCCGCGAGACCGCCAGATGGGACGGGCGGCGCACCGTCCACCGCCACTTCCCGCTCGGCGACGCGCACGGGCGCCGCTTCGGAGCCCTGGTCTACCTGGTGGCCGTGCCCGTCAGCCCCCAGGTCTACCCCTGCGCCGAGTGGCTCGACCAGCACGCGCCGCCGCTGTCGTGAACCCCCGCCCCTGGAGAACCCCTTTCACATGGACACCACGCAACTGATCATCCTCACCGTCTGCGGCCTCGCCGCCGTCGGTGTCCTGCTCTATCCCTGCCTGCGGCTCACCCGGTCCTTCTCCGCCTGGTACGGGCGCCTCACCGGCCAGGAGCGCGCCAACCTGGTGGAGAACGCCCTCGTGGTGTTCTTCGCCTCGGTGGCCAGCGGACTCATCATGCAGGGCCTGGTGGGGTTCGCCCGAACGGAGATGGGCCTGACCGGGATCTGGCCCTACCTGCTGTTCGCCGCCCTGGACGGCATGGCCGGCTTCTTCGCCTTCGTCTCCTACCGGTGGGCGCGCATGGGCGCCAGCGCGCTGGGGCCGCGGTCGATGGTGCTGCTGATCGTGGCGGGCAGCGCCTGGTTCCAGTGGTCGCACGCGGCCGCCGCGGGCCAGGGCGTGGCCGCCCGGGTGGCGTGGTCGCTGATGCCGGTCATCGCCGCCGCCCTGTGGGAGACCGTGCTGCGCCACCGCCGCAAGCAGTGGGCGCGCAGCCGCCGGGAGGCGGCCGGGCCCCTGGTTCCGGCGGCCCGCTGGTGGTGGGACCCGCTGGGCTCGCTGCGCATCGCCCGCCAGGCCGCCATGTGGCACGTCACCGACTGGGAGAGCGCCCTGGACCTGTACGCGATGAAGATCGAGACCCAGCGCCGCCTCAGGAGCGCCCTGGGTCCGATGTGGCGGCGCAGGGTGCCCGCCGAGGTCTCCGTGCGCCTGCGCCAGGGGTTCCACATCCGCGAGGCCAAGGACCTGGCCGACGCCTTCCTCGCCCAGCAGGAGAAGAGGAACACGGCCTCGGCCGAGACCGACCCGCTCGTCTTCTTCAAGGCCGTGCAGTTCTACGTCGAGGCCGCCGACGCCGGCATGGCCCCGTCCGAACGCGGGCTGTGCGAGCAGTTCGGCGTCTCCCCCAAGAAGCGCCGCTGGGCGCAGAAGGTCATCGCCAAGGCCAAGGAAGTACGCGCGGACAGCGACCCGCCGACCCGCGCCGCTCAGCAGCAGATCGAAGCCGGCGCCTGACCCCCGCGACGCCGACCGTCCCCACCCCCTGTCGTCAGGAGGAGTCCGTATGACCACTCACCCGATGCCGCCCGAGATCGCCCGCCTGCCCCGCGCCGGTTCGACGCCTGTGCCGTGGACGGTGCAGTGGAGCGGCGGGAGCGACCACGTCGTCCAGCGCGACCAGGGGCCCGTGCTCGTGTGCACCTGCAAGCCCGGACAGGGCCGCCCCCGGTTCGGCACACCGTGTGTGAACCACCAGCGGCGCGCGGTCCAGGAGCGCCGCTGCACCGTCTGCGGTATCCCCATCGACGCCGATCAGATGTGCACCTGGCCGTTGGCCGACACCGCCACCCGCTACTACTTCGAAGCTCCCTCTCACACGCGCTGCCTGGCCTTCGCGCTGCGCTCCTGCCCCAAGCTCGCCTCGATCGCCCACCGCACCCACGTGGTGCGGGCCCGTGACTACACGGTCTGGGAGCGCCGGGCGGTCGGCACCGGCCCGGAGGGGGTCGTCTTCGAGATGGTGCCGCTGGGCGAGCAGGGCTCGGGAGTGGTCGAGCTCTATGCGCTCGCCCCCATCGATCCCGAGTTCGTCCCGGCCACGGGGTGGCTGGCCCAGCAAGGATGAGCCGCGCGGACCGGGGCGCTCTTGCACTGGAGGGCGCTCCGGTCCGTGCGGGCCGAGAGCAATCAGCCGGTAGAGCCTGCGCAGGGGCGGGCCGTCGGCTAACGTCGCGGCCATGAGTACGCGGGGAAACGATGCCGCTGAACCTTCTCTTGCGCCCCGGCTGATCGTGCTGCGCGGCAACTCCGGGTCGGGCAAGACCACGGTGGCCCACGCACTGCGCACGGCCTACGGGCGCGGGCTCGCGATCATCTCCCAGGACGTGGTGCGCCGCGAGATCCTCAGGGAGAGGGACCGGCCAGGTGCGGCCAACATCGGCCTCATCGACCTGATGGCGCGCCACGCCCTGGACGCGGGCTACCACGTGGTGGTCGAGGGCCTGCTGTACGCCGACCGCTACGGCGGCATGCTCACCTCCCTCGTGGCCGACCACCACGGCCCGGCTCGCTGCTACTACTTCGATCTGCCCTTCGAGGTCACGCTGGCGCGGCACGCGACCAAACCGATCGCTGGAGAGTTGGGGGAGGCCGAACTGCGGCAGTGGTGGCGCCCCCGGGACCTGCTCCCCGACGGGCTAGAGGAGCTGATCGACGAGCACAGCAGCACCGGGCAGAGCGTGGCGCGGATCCTCAGCGACTGCTCTCTGACGAGAGGACGCTCGGTGCCTTCTTAAAAAGCCGACGAGGACCGTTTCCGCCAGCACTGTCCTGTCAGATGCGTGAGCGCCGGGTATCGCGCGTAGTTGCGTTCAGCTCCAGAGCCCACCCCTGGTCGACGGGAACCGTGTGGGCTGTGAGCTCATCGATCCGGGGCCCTCCGAGGCCCTTCCACTGCTGGTAGAGGCCGCGCACCCGCTCCAGCGCGGGAGAGTCGGCGCTGTCGGCGACGATGCGGGTTTCGGGGAACAGCGCGACCAGACCAACCTGGTCGGACGTGGTGATGCCGACCATGGTCTCCTTACCGCGGTGGGCCACCGTCAACCCGGCCGGGTCCTGGGCCAGGGTCCAGAGCTTGAAGTGCTCGACCTCGGGCCAGCCGATGCCCAACGGTTCGGTGTGGGGTGCGTCGAGCACGGCGGTGAACACCCTCTCGGCCAGGTCCCGGTCACCGGTGGCGGCAATCCAGGGGGCGGACAGGTAGGAGGGGTAGCGCTCGCCGTCCAGAACGCGGGAGACGGTGGCGTAGCGGGAGCGGTCCAGGGCCGCCGTCGTCATGGGCACGTACTGGCCCCGGTGCAGCGTGACCTGCCCGGGGGTGTGGTCGTCGGCTACGGTGATGCGGGCCATGGCGGTGGAGTAGGCGATCGGCGCGCATACCAGCGGGGCCACGATCACTCCGCCCGGACGTACCTGTTCGGTCCATGCCTTGGGCAGGTGGGGCGGGGTGGTCCAGGCGATGAGCCGGTCGAAGGGCGCCTGCTCGGGGGCGCCGGCGTAGCCGTCCCCGGCCAGGGAGGTGATGGTGGTGTACCCGGCTTCGCGGTGGAGGCGGTCGGCGCGGGTGACGAGGTCGTGCTCCACGTCCACCGATACCACGGTGCCCTGCGGACCGGTGAGTTCGGCCAGGGCGGCGGTGGAGTAGCCCGAGCCGGTACCGATCTCCAGGATCCTCAGACCTGGCACAGGGTCCAGCAGGGGCAGGTGGCGTTCGATGACCGAGGCGGGCGTGGTCTGTCGGACGGCGCGCCGGTCCTGTCCGCGGTAGTGGTGTTCATCGACCCGTTCCAGGGCAGCGGTGATGGCGTTCGGGGCGGCGGTCATCGGTGGTTCGGCCTTTCCTGGTGGTCGGTCAGATCCGCAGTGCTGTGGTCCAGGGCCAAGGAGTGTCGGTGGGCTCTCCTACTGGGGTGCCGTCGGGGTGTTGGGCCCAGGCGTGGGTGGCAGGCGGGTCGAAGCGCCCGCCCAGGCACCAGTGCAGGCGCCGCCCGGTGAACGCCGCGGCTAGGACCAGGGCCAGGGAGGTTTCCAAGCAGGCGACCCGGCCCGGCCACAGGGCGCTGGCACGGGTGCAGGCGTGCACCAGGCGAGTGAGGGCGGGGGCTTCCGCGCCGGGTGTGGCCAGTGGGAGTCGGTGCAGGGTATCGATGGTGGCGATGGTAGCCCGCAACGGTAGGCGCAGCAGGCAGATCGCGCATGTCAGCGCGAGTGCGGCGAGCAGGTGCCGGTGCCGCTTCAGTGGTGGACGGTGGTCGGGAAGGGCCATCGGGTGGCTCATGGGCTGTCCTCGGTCTGCACAAGGCGCTGAGTGCGCAACTCCTCCAGGAGCGGGGCCAGGTCGGCGTTGAGGTGGGCGGGGGCCAGGGCGTAACGGTCGGCGAGTTCGGTCAGGGCCTGCTGGTGGGTGAGCCCGTGGTGGATGGTGGTGTGCCAGTAGGCGGCGGCGGTGGGGTTGAGGTGGGTCCAGGTGCCGGTGCGCAGGTTCAGGATCAGCGCGCCGCGGCCGTGGGGGTCGATTGCGGCGGCGGCCCACCGGGTGGGGTACACGCGTGTCACTGGTGCCCCTTCACTGTTGTGGCGGGGTGCGGTGTGTCGGCCCACCAGGAGGGGGCCTCGTGCAGGGATCGCGCCCACATCTCCGTGGTGATCAGGTGGGCCAGGGCTCCCAGTGGTGCGGGGCGGCCGTCCGCAGCCCGTTCCAGGGCGGCCAGGGCCGGGGCGGTGTCCACGAGGCCGGCTTCGGCGAGCTGGGAGGTGGCCAGCAGGTCTTCGATGGCCGGGGCGTTGCGGCGCAGGCCCTGGTAGGCGTGTGTGGTGAAGGAGTCCTTGGAGTCGCGTTCCCCCACCTGTGGTGGCAGTAGGCCGTGCATGGCCTCGCGCAGGCGGGGCTTGAAGCGGTAGGCGTCGGCGCGGGTCCAGGAGGGGGCGGCCAGCGTGGCGCGCACCACCGTGTTGTCCAGGAACGGGGCGTTGATGTCCAGGCCGATGTCGTGGTGGGCGAGATCGCAGAAGGTGGTGTGCCCAGCTGCGTAGTAGCGCAGTCCCCGGTGGTCGGCCCACTGTCCGGGCAGGAGGTCCTGGTGCTCTTGGTCGGCTGCGGCGGCGGCCTGGTGGGTCTGGTGGGCGAGGGACTGTCGGGCGGCGGGGGTGAGCCAGGCGGCCAGGGCTGTCGGGGCGGCCCAGGTCAGGGTGCGTTCCAGGCGGGGCGGGCGGGTGCGGTGTTGCAGGTGGTCAGCCAGGTTGGTGAGGGCGTCGGGGTAGCGGGTGCGGGCCAGGCGCAGGACGGCGCGGGCGAGACGGTGGACGGGGATGCGCCAGAGGCGGGCGTGGGCCAGGGTCTGGGTCCAGGCGCGGCGGTGGTGTCCGTGGGCGAGCAGGTCGGCCAGATGGGCGGGGCCGGTGGACAGCACGTTGTCGCCGCCGTTGCCGGTCAGGTGCACGGTGCTGCCGTGTTCGGCGGCGGGGGTGAGGTAGGCGCGGTGGCGTGCCCACGCGCGCAGGTCCAGGGCGGGCGCGTCGGTGGGGATCTGCTGGTGCAGATCGGTGTAGGGCCAGGTGGTGTGGTCACCGCGGGCGAGGTAGTGGGTGATGGCCCTGCTGGTGGCAGCGGCGGTGCGGGCGTGGTGCACGTCGGTGTGGTTGCCCAGGTCGGGGGCAGTGTAGGTGGTGGCGAACACTGGGGTGTGGCGGGCTGCGAGCAGGGTGATGGTGGTGGAGTCCATCCCTCCGGACAGGTCCGCGCTCACGTGTGCGCTGTCTGGGGTGCGCAGTGCGACGGCGTCGGTCAGGGCGGTGCGCAGGCGTTGGGCTATCTCCGCTGGTTCGAGGCCGGACAAGGGCGCGGGGGCGGTGGTGGCGGCGCGCTGGTGGGTCAGGTACAGGGTGTGGCCGGGCGGGGCTTGGCAGACGCCTCGCCACAGACTGCGGGGACTCCGCAGTTCCTCGACCAGCGGAACGGCCAGGTGTGCGGCGAGCGCCTCCCTATCTAGGACTGCGCCGGTGGCCTGGGCCAGGGGGCGGGCGCGGGTCGCCCACCACCCACCCGAGCCCGCTACGTCAAGCCCGACTCGACCTCGGCACCACCCTGGAAC
>NZ_JBHMIV010000033.1:0-58338 GCF_048060475.1 Nocardiopsis sp. LOL_012
CGACACCTCCACGAGCGGTTCAGGCAGCATCGCCGGCGGCAACCAGATCATCATCCCCGTGGACCTGGCGATCGACGTCTGCGGCAACTCGATCGGGATCCTGGGGGTGGCCGGTTCCCAGTGCACCCAGTTCGTCGAACTCATCGAGCAGTCCGCCGAGGAGGAGACGGGCGGAGGGTCCGGCGATGACTCCGGCGAGACCACCACGGACGGCTCCGGCAGCATCGGCGGAGGCAACCAGGTGGAGGTTCCGGTGGACGGCGAGGTCGACGTCTGCGGCAACGCGATCTCCGTCCTCGGCACCGGGGGCGCCTCCTGCGAGGAGGAGACCGTGGAGGAGGGCGGCGAAGAGGACGGCGGTGACGAGGAGACCCCGGACGACGGCGGCGAGGAGACCCCCGACGACGAGGGTGAGGGCGGTGACGAGACCGACCAGCAGTCCGCCCCCGAGCCCCAGGCCGACGAGCAGCTCGCGATGACCGGCAGCACCATCGGCGGCCTGGTGGCCGCCGGGATCGCCGCGATCGGCGCCGGCGGCGGTGCGCTGTACCTCGCGCGCAAGCGCCGGGCCGCCGCTCAGGGCTGAGCGTACCCGTGGTGAGGGGCGGCGGCCGCCGGGAGAGCGGCCGCCGCCCCCGCCCGTGCCCGGGGGCGGTGAGGTCCGGGCGGGAACGTCTCATAACCTCGAAGACGTGCTCAAAGTCCTGTCCTCCCCGCGCATGCTGGCCTTCCACGCGCTGGTCGCGCTGATCGTGCCCGGCTTCATCTGGCTGGGCTTCTGGCAGTTGGACCGCTGGGAGCAGCGCAGCGCCGCAGCGCACCTGCAACAGGCCAACCTGACCGCCGACCCCGTCCCCCTGGCCGAGCTGACCGGTGTGGGCGCGGACGTGGCGCGCGCCGACCGGTGGCGCACGGTCGAGGCGGCCGGCACCTGGGACACCGAACACGAACTCCTGGTACGGCACCGCGACGGCTCCGGCGGGGTGGGCTTCCACGTACTCACCCCTCTGGTCACCGACGAGGGCCCGGCCGTCCTGGTCAACCGCGGCTGGATCCCGCGCGGGGAGACCGCGCGGGACACCCCGGAGGCCCCCGCGGGTGCCGAAGGGCGGGTCACCGTCACCGGCCGCCTCCAGTTTTCCGAGACCGAGGAGAACACCGGGCTGAGCAACCGCGAGGGGCTGCCCGAGGGGCAGATCATGATCGTGGAGGTCGACGCGCTCGCCGAGGGCCTCCCCTACCCGGTCTACGGCGGCTACATGGAACTCACCCGGCAGGACCCCGCGCCCGACCCCGCACCGGAGCGGGTCGCGGTCCGGGAGCTGACGTCGGGCATGAGCCTGTCCTACGCCGTGCAGTGGTGGGTGTTCTCCATCGTGGCCGTGGTCGGCTGGGCCTTCCTCGTCCGCAGGGAGATCAGGGACGCCCGGGAACCCGTCCCGAACGTCGACGCCGGAGTGTGAGCAGACCCATGGACGACCGCACCGAGTACGCGGGGACGGGAGGGGTCGGCCGCCGCCCCGTCGGCTCCCAGGAGAGCGCCCGCGCCGGGCGCCTGTGGTGGGACGGCGAGGCCGACGACTACCAGGCCGAGCACGGCGGGTTCCTCGGCGACGCCGACTTCGTGTGGGGCCCGGAGGGGTTGACCGAGGCCGAGGCCGGCCTGCTGGACCTGGAGCGCACGCGCGGGGGACGGTTCCTGGAGATCGGCTGCGGGGCCGGGCAGTGCTCCCGGTGGCTGCGTGATCAGGGGGTCCGCGAGGCAGTCGCCTTCGACCTCTCCTTCCGCCAGCTCCAGCACGCGCGCAGGATCGACGAGGGCCGGGAGGCCGGTGCCGGGGCGGCGACGGTGCAGGCCGACGCGCAGCGGCTCCCGTTCGCCGACGCCTCGTTCGACGTGGTGTTCTCGTCCTTCGGCGCGTTCCCCTTCCTGCCCGCCGCCTCCGACGCGCTCGCCGAGGCGGCCCGGGTGCTGCGCCCGGGCGGGCGGATGGTGTTCTCGGTGACGCACCCGGTGCGGTGGTGTTTCCCCGACGACCCCACCGAGCACGGGTTCACCGTGCGCCAGTCCTACTTCGACCGGCGCGCCTACGTGGAGGAGGACGAGCGCGGCCGGGTGGTCTACGTCGAGCACCACCGGACGGTGGGCGACTGGGTCCGGGGCATCACCGCCGCCGGGCTGTCCCTGCGCGAGGTGGTGGAACCGGAGTGGCCGGAGTGGAACGACCGGGTGTGGGGCGGCTGGGGGCCGGTCCGCGGCCGGATGGTCCCCGGCACGGCGGTGTTCTGCGCGGTCAGGCCGTAGGATCGCGGGGCCGTTCCCAGCAGAACTAGGAGTCACCCCGTGACCGATGTCCGGATCCGAGCCGCCCGCCCCTCCGACCACGCGCGCATCGTGGCGGTCTGCGACCACTGGTGGGGACGGCCGATGACGCACCTGCTGCCGCGCCTGTTCCTCGACCACTTCCACTCCACCAGCCTCACGGCCGAGGCGGGGGAGGGGCTGGATCGCCTTCCACCGGGCGTTCGGCTTCACCGTGACGGGGCCGCACGCGAACTACGACGGCCCGGGTGTGGACCGGACGGTGTTCGAACTGCGGCTGTGAGCCCGGGTCCGTATCATCCGAGGACCACCGGGTACGGAGGAGGGGCGATGCGGCTCAAGCTGGACCTGCACGACGTCTTCAACAAGGGGCGGGACATCGACCGGGCGCTCAACGACATCATGGACGAGGCGGAGCGGACCCGGGCCAAGACGGTGGAGATCATCCCCGGCAAGGGGTCTGGCCAGTTGAAGAAGCGGGTGTTGCGCTTCCTCGACCGCAAGGACGTCAAGGCCCGCTACCACCGGGTGGAGAAGGACTCGAAGAACTTCGGTCGCCTATGGATCCATTTTCGTCACTGACACCAGGACCACGAGTCGCCAAGTTGGCCAACTTGGCGTAGAATGGCGATATGAGTGCTGACCCTGTCGAGCTGTCTGTGGCCGAGGCCCGTGACCACTTTTCCCAGCGCGTGAACAGAGCCGCTTTCGGGGACGAAGTCACCTACGTGACGAGAGGGCGCAAGCACGAGCGAGTCGCCGCCATCGTCCCGATCGAGTTGGTCGAGGCCTACGAAGAGCTTCTCGACCAGCAGGACGGCCGTGTCGCACATCAGAGGCTGGAAGAGATCCGGTCCGGTGACGCCGAGGTCGTGTCCGCCGAGGATGTGGCCAAGGAGCTTGGCCTGTGACGGATGGGCAGCCGAGCCACTATGAAGTGGTGTTCGACGGTCGGGCCGGTAAGGAGCTCGGCAAGCTGGACAAGCCTGTGGCTCGTCGCGTGTACGCAGCCGTGATGGCCTTGGCTGAGGAGCCACGTCCGGACGGGTGCCGTCAGCTCAGCGGTTACCCAGGTCTGTGGCGTATCCGAGTGGGCGACCATCGAGTGGTCTACGCGATCGATGACGGCCGACTCGTCGTCCTCGCCCTGCGTGTCGCCCATCGTCGTGAGGTCTACCGCAAACTCTAGGGTCAGCCTTCCGTAAGTACGTCGATGTAAGTACTTCGGCCGCCTGTTCGTGCACTTCCGGCACTGAGGGGCGGCACCTTCGAACGCCGGGGCGGTCCTCCGGCATCGGGCCTCTCAGCCGGTGTCGGTCACACCTGGCCGTACAGCGTCGGCAGGTCGATCAGCCGGACGTCGTGAGACGTGTCGGCCTCCGTGCGAGCTTTGTCGTTGAAACCGCCGTCGCTGAAACAGAACAGATGGGTTCGCTCGGTGTCGTAGCGTCCGGTGCGGGTGATCAGATCACGGATGTGTCGGAGGCGATCGATGTGGGCCGAACCCATGGTGCCGTTCCATCTGGCCTCACCGATGCCCAGCAACGGGGGCTTCCGACTGCCGTCGGCGATACCGATGATGGCGACATCCACCTCGTGTCCGGTGCGAGCCCTGGGGTCGTGCACGACTCCGTGTCCGACACGGGCCGGCAGGCCGCCGAGGAGGTCGGGGTCGGCGTGGTGCAGCGTCGTCGGGTGGGTCGTGGTGGCGCTCCTCGTCCTCGCCGCCCTCGCTGCCCTGGTCGCGGTGCTGCGCGGGCCCCGGGGGCCTCGCGCGCAGATCCCGAACGCCCGGCGCCAGGTCTGGTTCGTGCTCGTGATCCCCTTGGAGGCCGCCCTGATCGTGGTTGGCCGGGCCCGAGCACGCCCCCGCGGCGGTCTGAGGAACCCGCCCGCGCCGGATCGGCGCGGGCGGGCTGGCCATACCCCTGGTTGAGGCCCTGACCGCTCCAACCCCGCGTGCGTGGGGCCCACCCCCACGAGAACAAGTAGGACACCTCGGCATCGGGTCCATCCCCGCGTGCGCGGCGTCGGCTCGCCCGGACGCCTCACGCCGCACCAGTGCGAGGTGCTGGCGCTCACGGCACGGGGGTGCTCCGACGGCTCGATAGCCGCCGGGTCCGCGCCGTCCTGTCCCAGACGGAGGCCTGAGAGACCTCGTCGAGCCACCGCTCGAACACGCGTGCCGCGGCCTCGGCGAGCCGGGGGCCGTGCGCGGCGGCGTCCGCACGGACGCGGCCGGGGCTGATACCCGCGGTCGCGAGCTCGTGCGTGTGCCCGACCAGCCACTGCTCGATCCGTGTGTGGTCGGCCTCCAGATGGAACTGGAGCCCCAGCACGTGCGGTCCCGCGCCGAACGCCTGGTTCGGGAACCCGGGTGTCCGCGCGAGGCGGTCGGCTCCCTCGGGTACGGCGAACTCGTCTCCGTGCCAGTGCAGTACCGGGACACCGTCCAGGGGCGCCAGCGCGGAGCGGCGCCCCTCGTCCGTCAGCGTCAGCGGCGCGTAGCCGATCTCCTTGCGCCCGGTGGCGACGACGTCCGCCCCGAGGGCCGCGGCCATGAGCTGTGCGCCCAGGCACACGCCGAGGGTGGGCAGGCCCGCGCGCATCCTCGCCCTGAGCGCGTCCCTCTCGGCACGCAGGAACGGGTAGGCGTCGTCCTCGTACACCCCGACGGGGCCGCCGAGCACGATCAGGAGGTCGGGTCGCAGAGCCGCCTCCGGTGTGATCGGCTCGATCGGGACGTCCAGGTACGACGTCCGGTAGCCCCGGGCGTCCAGCAGGGGCGCGAGGAGCCCGAGGTCCTCGAAGGGCACGTGTCGGAGTGCCAGCACGTCGCGTGTCATGGGTGTTGTCGCTCCTCGGTGGATCTCAGACGGGGGACAGGGCGGGTCAGCGGGTGTCGGCCAGCCAGGCGCGGGGCGACCGCCCCAGCTCGCGGGCGAACGCGCGGGAGAAGGACGGGGGGTTGGCGTAGCCGAGCTCCGCCGCCGTCTGGGCGACGGACGCCCCGCCCCGCAGCCGTTCCTGGGCGATCGTGAGCCGCCACCCCGTCACGTACTCGGCCGGCGACTGCCCGACGGCCGACTTGAACCGGGCGGCGAACGCGCTGCGCGACATGTGTGCCTCCCGCGCCATCGTGGCGAGTGTCCACGGTCCGCCGGGGGTCTCGTGGACCGCCACCAGGGCGCGGGCGAGGCGCTCGTCAGCGAGGCCCGTCAGCAGGCCGGCGGGCAGGGCGAGTTCGTCGGTGTGGTCCAGGAGCCACTGGAAGAGGTGGATGAGCACCACTTCGAACAGCCGGTCGGCCAGCACCCGGTGGCCGCAGCGCACGTTGTCGATCTCGGCGAACAGCAGGTCGAGCGAGGGCTCCAGGCTTTCGGTCTCCGTCATGGGCAGGACGACCACGGCCGGGAGGGTGCGCACGAGCGGGTGTGTGGCCCCGCCGTCGAAGTCGAGCGTCGCGCACGCGAAGTCGGAATCCTCGGTCGGGGCGTTGTGGAAGGAGTGCTCCAGGGGCCTCGGATAGAAGAGCAGGCTCGGCCGGTCGATCGTCCGGCGTTCCAGGTGCCCGTCCGCGCCGAGGTGGTCCACCTCCATCTCCCCGCGCCGCAGCACGTGGAGGAAGCCCCGGCCCGGCTGCGCGGCGAACGTCGTGACGCCGCACAGCGGTCCGGTGTGGAAGAGGCGTGTGCGCACCCGGAACCGTTCCAGAAGGGGAGACAGCCGGTCGATGGAAGCCACAAACACAATGTAGCAGACGATATGGTACGAACTGCGGACGATTTCCCGCTTTTCGTCCACGACCCGCTGTCAGTCTGTGAGTACGCCCCCCGGGGACTTCCACGAGGGGGCTATCGCGTCACGACCGAAGGGGTATCCCATGTCCACCGTCCACCTCGTCGAGCACGAGTCGGCCACCGGCGGCGTCAAGGAGCAACTCGACCAGATCCACGCCGCGTTCGGCACCGTCCCCGCGATGTTCCGGGCCGTCGCGAACTCGCCCGCCGCGCTCACCAGCATGTGGTCGTCGTTCGGGGCGTTCGCCGACGGGGCGCTCGGTCCCGCGCTCGGCGAGCAGGTCGCCGTCGCCGTCGCCAACCGCAACTCGTGTGAGTACTGCCTGGCCGCGCACACCGCCCTGGGGCGCAAGGCGGGCGTCAGCCGGGAAGCCCTGACGGCCGCGCAGGACGGCACCTCCGACGACCCCCGTACAGCGGCGCTCCTCCGCTTCGCCCAGCAACTCGTGGAGCACCGCGGGCAGGTGGCCCCCGAGGACGTGCAGGCCGTCCGCGACCAGGGCTGGAGCGATGAGCACATCGTCGAGGTCATCGCCCAGGTGGCCCTGAACCTGTTCACCAACTACATCAACATCGCGCTCGACGTTCCGGTCGACTTCCCCGCGGTGCGGCTGCGGCCCGCGAGCTGACACCGGTCGGCGGGGGTGGGAGGACCCGCCCCCGCGTGCGCGGGGCTCACACCACCGAGCTGTACTACGGGTCCGTGGACGAGGGTCCATCCCCGCGTGCGCGGGGCTCACACGAGGAAGGCGTTCGGGTCCGCCTACGCGGCCGGTCCATCCCCGCGTGCGCGGGGCTCACACTAAACGACCTGGGACAACGCAGCGCTTGATCTTCTTGTGATATCGACTGCGAGGCCCGTCCTCAACCGTATCGCCCTGGGCTCGCGCACGCAGCCCTACGGGCTCGGCTTCTGGCCGCTCACCGCCCTGGCCGATAGACTCGGCGCGGGATCATGCTTCTGGTAAGTATGGACAAGGCCCCGGCCGTCATCGGACCGGGGCCTTCGTCTTGCCCGCTTCAAGCGCGAGCAGCGGCCTTGAGCAGGGCGTCCCACTCGTCGGAACCGAAAGCCAGGTACCCCGCCTCGCGATGCTTGGTGTCGCGGAGGGCGGAGCCGCCGGGGAAGTCGGCGACCTCCACACAGTCCTGGGTCTGGCCGCCGCTGTAGCTGCTCTTGCGGAAGGTCAGGTGGGATTCTTCTGGCATGGCTACTCTCTCAGAGGGCTGACAGTCGGGAGCGGATCAGCTCGCGGGACTCGTCGATGGACAGCGCGGACGCCTGGACGAAATCGAACACGCGTGTGTACCGGCGGACCTGCTCCTGGGCCTCCAGGTAGAGCTCCTCGGACACGGCCTCCAGGTACACGATCGGCGGATCCGGCATTGGGAACTCCAGAAGCACGAAGTGGCCCGTGAGCTGTTTGGCTTCGGCGGCGACGGCCTTCGCTGTGTAACCGGCCTTCTCGCACTGCTCGAAAAGGAGGCGGCTGAGGCGACGCCGACGCAGTGTCGGGCTGACCACGGCGCTGTCCTTCCTCGGAGATCCCTGTGGGTGGCCTGAGCCCACGCCGCCGAGCCCCCGTCCTCCGGGAAGCCGCAGACCTCGGGGAAGCGAGCCTCCGGCTCCATCCGGCGGGTGGTCTGACATGAGGCGTGTGTGCGACATCGCCCAACTGCCCACCCTGGCCGACCTCGCCTCCTGGGCGCGCGGGCTCCGCCCAACGAGCGGGGTCGAGGTGCGTTGTCGTGTAGTCGAGGTTCGCTCTGGGGCGAACCTCGGCGCTGAGTTTCGTCTTGGGGCGAACCTCGACAGTGCGGTGAGGCGGGTGTGTGACGCAGGACATCGAAAGGTCGGAGATACCCAGGGCGACATTTCGGTAAAAAGTTATTCATGACCCCATAATGGGTTTTATGAGACTTTCACCTTTTGACCGGTCCGTTCACCGGTCCACTGAGTTATGCCGCACGCAGGGATGACCGCCGAGCGGTGGCGCCCGTCCGCTCCCCTCTGGCGGCCCCTGCCGCCGAGCGGCGCGGACGGCTCCGGGGCGCTGCTCCGCAACCGCGACTTCCAGGCGCTCTGGAGCAGCCGTTTCTTCGCCGGGCTGGGCAAGGAGATCGGCGAGGTCGCCTACCCCCTCCTCGTCCTGCTCTTCGTCGGCTCGGCCACGACCGCCGGAGCCGTCGGCGCGGCCCAGGTCGCCACGGCGATGGTCTCCGTACTCGTGGGCGGGGCACTCGCCGACCGCGTCAACCGCCGGGTGGTGCTGCTCTGCTGCGACCTGGGAAGGCTCGTCCTGCTCGCCCTGTTCGCACTGCTGCTGTTCACCGGGCACGCCTCGATCCCCTTCGCCATGGGCGTGGCGATGGCCTCGGCCGCCATGTCGGGCGTCTCCAATCCGGTGGCGATGGCGGCCACCAAACAACTGGTCCCGCCCGCCCAACTGGCGGACGCCGCGGCACAGAACCAGGTCCGCCTCTTCACCACGACCGCCTTCGGGGCGCCCGTCGCGGGCTCCCTGTTCACCCTGGCGCGGGCGCTGCCCTTCCTCGCGGAGGCCCTCAGCTACCTGGCCGCCGCCGCGCTGGTGCTCTACGTACGGCGCCCCTTGCAGGGCGAGCGCACCGCGCTGCCGCGCGGGTGGAGCGTGCACAGCGCGGTCAGCGGGTTTTTGGTGCTGGCCAGGAACCCGATCCTGCGGCCGATGATGCTGTGGATCACCATTTTCAATCTGGCTTTCGCCCAGACGGGCGTCTTTCTCGCGATCATCGCCACCGCGGAGGGGATGGGCGCGTCGAGCGTCCGGATCGGTGCGGCCGTCTCCCTCGCCGGTGCGGGCGGCCTGGTGGGCTCCCTGGCCTCGGGGGCGGTCGTCCGGTGGGTGCGCCCGTCCACCACCTTCCTCGCCGTGGCGTGGGCGGCCCCGGCCTGCGCCCTGGCGCTGCTGGCCGCTCCGGACGTGCTGCTCCTCGGGGTGATCGTCGGCTGCCTGTTCGCGATGGTCCCGTGCGTCAACGCCGTGTTCTACGGCTACGTGGCCGCGTCGGTGGCCGACGGCCACCAGGGGCGCGTCCTGGGCGCGGTGTCGTTCCTCTCCCTGCTGTCCCAACCGGCGGGCATCCTCGGCATCGGCATCGTGTTCGACACGGCCGGTCCCATGTGGGTCTTCCTGATGATGGCCGTGGTGTCCGGCCTGGCCGCGCTGGTGAGCCTGGCCCCCGTCATGCGCCGGTTGCCGCGTCCGGAGGAGGTCACCGTGTCCTGACGGGGGCGCCGCCGGGGTGCCCGGACGGTCCGGCCTCATCGCGCGGACCGCCCGGGCGGTTCGGAGGGTCAGGAGGTTCAGGAGGGCATCAGCACGCCGTCGATCATGTACACGGTGGCGTTGGAGGTCTGGATGTTGCCGCAGACCACCTGGGCCTCGCCGTTCACGGTGTACTCCTCGCCGGAGCCCTCCGTGGTGATGTCCTCGCCCTGGAGCGAGGTGAACGTGCCCGACTCCAGAGCGGTCGGGTCCTGCTTGCCCTCCACGACGTGGTAGTTCAGGACGTTGGTGAGCTGCTCCTGGTCGGCGAGCAGGGCGTCGAGGTCCTCCTGCGGGATCGCCTCGAAGGCCTCGTTGGTGGGCGCGAACACCGTGATGTCCTCGGCGGAGTTGAGGGTGTCGACCATGTCGGCCTCCTCGATCGCGCTGACCAGGGTGGACAGGTCCGGGTTGTCGGAGGCCGCGGTCGCCACCGGCTCCTGGGCCATGCTGTCCATGCTGTCGGCGGGGATGTCCGCGCAGGCGGTGCCGAAGGGCTCCGTCGCGGCCATGTCGTCGCCGGTCGCCTCCATGTCGTCGGTGGTCTCCGTTCCCTCCGTCATCCCGGTGCCGTCGGTGGCCGTGGGAGACGCCGAACCGACGGCCTCCTCACCGGTCGATCCACCGCAGGCGGCCAGCCCGAGGGCCAGAAGAGCGGCGGAAGCGGTGACGGTGAGGGCGTTCTTCGCAGGCATGGGGAATCTCCTTCGATTCATTCGGATGGCAGCGGCCAAGGTGACCGCGAAGAGTGATTCTTTCATTGCTGAGCGTTGAAATGGTGCCGGTTCCGTCCAAAGGCGTGGCCAGTTGCGGGGAGGAGGCCCTGCTCCCGTGGCCGCCCGGGCGCTACCGGCCCCGCCGCCCCGCGTGTCGTGCGGGCGGGGGTGCTCCGCCGTCCCTGCGGTATGTGCCGACCCTGCGCGCTTTCCGTGCTCACACGGGATACTCGCGGGCCGACCGGAAGCGGATCGGCGGCCGGGAGAATCTTCTTCGGTGAGCGGCCCTAGGGGGGACGTGTGGTCGGCGGGGTTGACCGATTGGTAGAGGATGTTCCCGGTACATCCCCTCAACGATCGGAGTTCCCCCACATGGTGCGTCAGACGCCCCTGTCGGCGGTCGCGGTGGTCGCCGCGGGAGCCCTCCTGCTCAGCGGCTGTACGGTCGGCGACGGCCCGCCCGACGTGAGGGAGGACTTCCCCTACGTCCGCGAGGGCCGCATCTTCCAGGACACCGGCCAGGACAACGAGATGACCTTCTCCGTCACGGGTCTGGAGCGGACCGGCGACTACACGGTCATGTACTACGAGATCACCTACGACGAGGACTTCTCCGGCCCCAACCGCAACCTGAGCATGGCCCACACCCTGGTCGACCCCATGACCGGCCGCGTGTACCGGCAGTTCCTCGACGCGGAGGGGCTCAAGTACGGCTCGGAGAGCCCGAACGGCGACGGCCTGTACCCGGTGCACGACGGGGTCACCAACGAGTACGTCCGCTACTTCCCGCGCCTGCCCGACGAGGTGGAGCAGGTGACCTTCATCGGCAGCGGCCTGGGCGCGATGACCGGTATCCCGGTCCAGGACGTGGAGCAGGAGCGGCCGGACCCGGAGGACCCCAACGGTGCCGACCACCTCACGCTCGACAACCCCCCTCCGGCGGGGGAGAACCTCACCTTCGCCAACCGGCGTCCGGGCGAGGACGCGGTGGCCGACGAGGGCTGGGTACAGAGTTTCGTCGACTCCGAGGTCGCCTCCACGACCCGCGACGGCGACCGGGAGATCATCTCCCTGCACTCCGACGTGATGTTCGACTTCGACAGTTCGGAGCTGACGCCCGAGGCTGAGGAGGTGGTGCGCCGCGCCGCCACGACGCTGGCCGCCAACGTCGACCCCGACGACCCCGTCATCACCGTCATCGGCCACACGGACGGCATCGGCACCGCCGCCTACAACGACAACCTGTCCGTGGAGCGCGCCGAGACCGTCCGCGACCTGCTCGCCGAGGAGATCGGGTCCGGCTACGACCTGGAGGTCGAGGGGCGCGGCATGGACGAGCCGATCGCCCGGGAGGGCGGCCCCGACGACGAGCAGGCCCGGGCCCGCAACCGCCGCGTCGAGTTCTCCTACGTGTTCGACGAGTCGCCCGAGGTCTCCGAGGACGAGGCCTACGATGACGACGGCCTGGGCGTCGCCCAGCGCACCGTCACCTGGCCCGCGCCCTACACCGACGACCCGGGGCGGGTCGTGGCCACGGGCGAGCTGGACGGCGTCGAGCTGGAGATCCACCCGCTGCGCCGTGACGGCGCGTACGTGATCGGCACGTTCTCCCTGACCAACACCGGGGACGAGCCGACCCTGCCCGAACTGGGCGGGTCGGACACGATCGCCGGCGGACCGGAGCAGTTCAACAAGGGCACGCTCGGCGGCTTCCAGCTCCTGGAGCCCGAGAGCGGCCTGGTGCGGTACGTGGCGCAGATGGACTTCGGCGAGGGGCGCTACAGCAGCTTCGCCGAGGAGGTGCACATGCTCCAGCCGGACAACACCTACAACCTGGTCGCCGTGTTCCCCGCGCCCGCCGCGGGCGTCGAGCGGTTGACCCTGCGGGCCGGCCCGTTCGGGGTGTTCGAGGAGATCCCGGTCGAGACGCCCTGACCGCGTCCCGACCGAGCCGGGGGGCGCGGCAGCGGACTCCGCTGCCGCGCCCCCCGCGCGTCCGGCCCCGGGCGGGCACCGTCGGCCCCGTCCCGGGAGCGGTCAGTTCCTGACCAGGGAGGCCGCCTCCAGGACCACGCGCTCCAGATCGGCGCGCTCCACCTCGTCGTTGACGACGATGACGGTCACGTACAGCTCACCGGGCAGGGACAGGTACAGGTGGCGGCTCGAACCGTCCACGGTGCCCACGTACTCCAGGTCGCCGCCCAGGTTGTCGGACTCCTCGGTGTGGTAGGTGTCCACGTCCACGTCGACGTCCACCTCCCAGTTCATCTCCTCCTCGGCCCCGGGGACCTCGACGACGTCGGGGTTGACACTTGGGTCGGCGCCGTGGGTGAACACGACGGTCAGCGCCGGTGCGCCGGGCTCCCCGCTGCCGTCGCCGTAGGAGCACACGAGCTGCTCGGCGCCGTCGACGCCCTCGACGGCTCCCCTCTCCTCGGTGAGGGCGGTGCCCGGGGCGAGGTCGCCGACGGCGCCCGCGACGCCCGCGGCCGCGCAGGACTCGGGGAGCGTGTAGTCCGGGGCGTCGGAGGGCTCCTCCTCGGGCACGGGCACGGCACTGGGCAGGGCGATGCCCAGGTCCAGGTCGAGTTCGTCGCCGCCGCCGAACCAGTCGATGTCCCAGTCCCAGTTCCACTCCCAGTTCCAGTCGGGCCAGTCGAAACCGGTGTCCTCGGCGGCTTGGGAGGCGGCGTCGGAGGCGACGCCTTCGAGGTCCTCGGCCGCGTCGGAGGCGGCCTCGGACGCGGAGTCCTGGAGGTCGTCGGCGGCCTGGGAGGCGGAGTCCCCGAGTTCGGAGGCGGTGTCGGGTCCGGAGGCCTCACAGCCGACGAGGAGGACGCCGCCGACGACGACGGCGACGGCGGCGGTGCCCAGGCACGAGAGAGGGGTGGAGGGGATCAGGCGCATGGATGGGGCTTTCGGCTCGGGGAGTGCCGGGCGGTGGGAGGCGGCGCCGGCGGGGGACTACAGGGCAACTTAGCAAGTTCCCGGACGCCCCGCCGACGCGGCCGCGTCCCCTGAACCGCGGTGGTTCAGAGGTTGATCATGTGGCCGGCCAGGCCGTGCACGGCCTCCTTGACCGCCTCGCTCAGCGTGGGGTGGGCGTGGATGTTGCGCGCCACCTCGTGCACCGTCAGGTCCCACTGCTGGGCCAGGGTGAGCTCGGGCAGCAGTTCGGTGACGTCGGGGCCGATCATGTGGGCGCCGAGGAACTCCCCGTAGGTTCCGTCGGAGATGATCTTGACGAACCCCTTCGTCTCGCCCAGGCCGTGCGCCTTGCCGTTGGCCATGAACGGGAACTTGGCGACCTGGACGTCGAACCCGGCCTCCTTCGCCTCGCTCTCGCCGTAGCCGAAGCTGGCGATCTGCGGCTGGCAGTAGGTGGCACGCGGGACGAACCGGTAGTCGATCTCCTGCGTCTCGGCGCCGGCGATGGTCTCCACCGCGACGATGCCCATGGCCTCGGCGGTGTGCGCCAGCATGAGCTTGGCGGTCACGTCGCCGATGGCGAAGATGTTGGGGACGCTGGTGCGGCCCCGGGCGTCGATGTCGATCGCGCCGCGCTCGGTCAGCGCCACACCGGTCTTCTCCAGGCCGTAGCCCTCCACGTTGGGGGCGAAGCCGATGGCCTGGAGGAGCTTGTCCGCCTCCAGGGTCTGCTCCTTCCCGTCCTTGTCGGAGACGGTGACGCGGACGTTCGATCCGGTGTCCTCCACCGACTCCACGCGGGTGGAGGTCATGACCTTCACGCCGAGCCTCTTGTAGGCGCGGGCCAGCTCCTTGGAGACCTCCTCGTCCTCCAGGGGCACCATGCGGTCCAGGAACTCGACGACGGTGACGTCGACGCCGTAGTTGGCCATCACGTAGGCGAACTCGACGCCGATGGCCCCGGCTCCGGCGATGACGATGCTCCCGGGGAGCTCCTCGGTGAGGATCTGCTCCTCGTAGGTGACGACCTGCTCGGAGAGGGCCGTACCGGGCAGCAGCTTGGTGGAGGCCCCGGCGGCGATCACCGCGTTGTCGAACGTGACGGTCTCGGTGGAGCCGTCCTCGCCGCGGACCTCGACGGTGTTGGCGTCGAGGAAGGTCCCGCGCCCGTCGAGTTCGGTGATCTTGTTCTTCTTCATGAGGAAGTGGACGCCCTTGACGCGGCCCTCGGCCACCTCCCGGCTGCGGCTGAACGCCTTGCCGTAGTCGAACTCCACCGTTCCGTCGACCCGGATGCCGAAGAGGTCGGCGTCGTGGGTGAACAGGTGGGCCAGTTCGGCGTTGCGCAGCAGGGCCTTGGAGGGGATGCAGCCCACGTTGAGGCAGACGCCGCCCCAGTACTTCTCCTCGATGACGGCTGTGTTGAGGCCCAGTTGGGCGGCGCGGATCGCCGCGACGTAGCCGCCCGGCCCGGCGCCGAGGACCACCAGATCGAAGTGTCGTTGTCCCATGACGGGATCTCCCTTGAGTGTGCTCGTGACCCACCCAGTCGGTCGGCAGGCCCGGGGTTCGCCGAAGGCCAGCCTAGCCCCGGGGAGCGGCTCGGCGGCTTCAGGCGGCGCCGCTGCCAGCCTCCGCCCGCTTCTCCTCGGCGGCCTTGGCGGCGGCCCGGTCGGCCGCGCGGTCCTCGCGCATCTGCTTGAACACCGGCCAGAAGGCCATGGCGAAGATGATGGCCACGGTGAACCAGAGGGCGTAGCGGTCGACGAGGAGCACGATGTCGACGCCGACCTGTCCGGAGGCGTAGCCGACGGCGGTGACGACGGAGGTGAGGATCAGGGCGCCGAGCGCGTCGAAGAGGAAGAAGGTCCGCAGCCGCATCCCGGTCCAGCCCGCCGTGACGTGGATGAGCGCGGCCGGGACGCCGGGCAGGTAGGAGAGGGTGAGGGCGCCCCGGACGATCCAGGGGTTCATGTCGTGCATGCGGTCGGCGAGCCGTTTGGCCCGCTCGCCCGGGGTGATGATCGCGATGAAGCGGCGACCCCAGCGCCGACCCAGCCACCAGAACAGCCAGTCGACCTTGATCTTGCCGAACACGCCCGCGACCACCACGAGCCACAGCGGGATCTCGCCCAGACTGGCGAAGGCCGCGGCGGCGCCCACCCCGGCGTTGCTGCCGGTCAGGAAGGTCAGGGTGATCGGGTGGTCGGCGATGAGCAGGGGTTTGAGCGGGGTGAGGGCGAGGAAGACGGCGGGGATGCCGATGGCGCAGGCCAGGAGCGCCTTGTCCTGGCGGGTGGCCTTGCCCTCCCAGGGCTTCATGGCGCGCAGGGCCTCGCGGGCGTCCTCCTCCCGCCTGCTGCGCGCCGCGCCGGGGCCGGTGGGGGTGCCGTCGGTGTCCTGGACCGGGTCGCTGCTCATCGCCATGCCTCCAAGGATGCCGGTGGGCGGGGCGCGGCGACAGTCACACGTGTCACCGTGTCGGTGTGAGGGACGCGGAGGCCCCGGCGTGACACGCGCTGTGCCGGGGCCGGGGCGCGGGTCAGTCCCGCGGGGGGTTCGGCCAGCGCCAGGACGGCGCCCACCGGTGGCTCGTGGAGACGCCGGGGGGCATCGGGGGGAGGAGCCGTGCGCCGGGCGGCTCGTCCTCGTCGGACGGGTCGGGATCGGGGGCGTCCGCCTCGGGTGCGGGTGACCGGAGATCGGTGAGCGGGTCGGGGACGGGTTCGGCCGCCTGGCGGGGCGGTTCGGCCTCGGGCGTCCAGGAGAACGGTTCGTGTTCCCGGTCTGGTTCGGGGGCGCGGGGGGCGGGGTCGGCCTCGGGCGTCCAGGGCCGCGGGTCCGGCTCGGGGGAGCCGGAGGCGGAGTCCGGTCCGGGGGTCCACGGGAAGGGTTCGGCCGTGCGCGGTTCGGGCGACCAGGACGGCGGGTCCGGCTCGGCGAGGGCCTGTGGTGCCTCGCGGCGGGCGGATAGTGGACCCGAGTCCACCTCCGCGAAGTGGGCGGCCACACCGAAGTGGCCGGGGCGCAGGTGGGAGCCGGTGTCACCGTGTTCGAGGGGAGGGGCCATCGGGTGGCGCACCGACCCGGCCGGGTGCACGCGTGCCCACCAGGCCGCCGCCTCGTCACCGGGGAGTTCCTCGACGACCTCCAGGGACCCGTTGATGTGCGGGTGCTTGCGCCCCGCCCGCCAGGTGTGGGCGAGTGACTGCGCCTCCAGGACGAGCACCCGCTCGCCGTCGACGACCGGGACGTCCCGGGGGAGCGCCTCGTTGCCGATCCAGGTGCCGTCGCCGCCGACGAGGTCCCATTCCCCCCGGACGACGTCGGCGAGGGGGTCGGCGGCGGCGTTGAGGCAGGCGGCGGCCCAGCGCGGGTCCGGCCGGGTGCCGGGGAGGTCGCGGCCCTCCTTGCCGATGAGGGCGTCCGCGAGCAGGGTGTGCAGTTGGAAGTTGTCCCCCACACCGTCGAACCGCACCCGGAACCCCCGCCACGACGCGCGGTCCAGGACCAGGAGGCGGTCGGTCTCGGCCATGCGCAGGAGTTCGCCGACCTCGGCGAACACCTTCAGGTGCGGGGACAGGGCGTCGGCGATCCGTCCCAGTCCGGCGAGGGCGTCGGCGTCGCCGCGGACCGCGGCGCGTACCTCGGTGTCGCCCAGTACCGCCTTGGCGGCGAGCCCGTAGCGCTGCGACGCCCACCAGCCCAGTGTGGCCGAGGGGGCGTTCTCCCCGAGGGCGTCCGCGACCCGGCGTTCCTCGGCCTCGGTTACCTCGTGGGGGGCCGGGACCGGGCCGCCGCCGGTCGTCTCCCAGGCGCGGGCGAACGCCATGGCGGCCTGGCCGTAGCCGCCGAGCTGGCGCAGCACCTCCAGCCCGACCTGGCCCGCCGGAGCGCCGGACTCGACCAGGGACCCGGCGAGGACCGAGAGGTCGGCGGCGATCCCCGTGGCCCGCTCGCAGTCGCTGAGGACCGGGGCGAGCGCCTCCAGAGCGTGGGAGAGCTCTTCCCTGGGCACCCCCGAGGACAGCCGGAACACCTCGTGCACGGCCGGGGAGAAGTCCGGGTCCTGACTCGCAGCGGTGTCGAGGACACGTTGGAACGCGGCGCGGAACTCTTCAGTCACCCGTGAATCCTTCCATATCCAGACATGGCACCCATGCCCTGGTGTGAGGTGGGTCTGTGTCCGGGATCACGCCGGGGCGGCGAAGCGGACCTCGTGCCCGCCGCGTTCCGGTTCCAGGAACCCCAGCAGTTCCAGGCCCTCCGCGACCACCTCGTCGGCCTGGACCGGGGACAGGGGGGCGAAGGGGACGACCTCGACGGCGGCCGTGTTCCGCGTGCGGACCGCCCGCCAGGAGGCGCGGACGGTCCCGTCCACGAGCACGGTGGCGGGGGGCATCCCGTTGCGGGTGGCGAGGCGGCCCAGGTCCTCGGCGGAGACGACCCGGCTCCGGTCGGCGTGGCCGCGCAGGAGGTTGTCGAAGTCGTACAGGAACCGCACCGGTGCGGGGGTGTCCGGGTCGGGCCGCGGGGCGTCCGGCAGGTCGAGGAGTTCGGTGCCGTCCTCCCCGCGCAGCGCGATGAGGCGGTCGCGCAGGCGTTCGGCGACCTCGCGCAGCCGGGTCAGGCCGGACCAGGCCTGGACGTCCCGCACGGTGGCGGGACCGAAGGCGGCCAGGTAGCGCAGGAACAGCGCATCCGGGTCCGGAGCGTCCGTCATGGCCCGGCCGGTCCACGTGTCGGCGGGTGCGAACGCGGGCGGCCCGGAGGCGCCCCACACGCCCCGGGGCGGGATCTGTACCAGCGGGACGAGGGCGCGGACCACGTGGGAGAGGTCGCCCCCGGGTACGCCGGGCCAGCGCTCGGCCAGGCGGGCACCGAGTTCGCCCGGGGTGAGCGGCCCCTCCCTGAGGAGGGCGCGGCCCGCGTCGGCGATCTCCTCCGCGTCCAGGCCTCGCGTGGCCCGGCCGTGCGCACTGTGCGCCAGATTCCGCGTGATGACGGGCTGGACGGTGGGCCGCAGCCGGGCGAAGTCCTCCGGCGTGACCAGGTGGAGTGTGCCGCGCATCAGGGTGCCGCGGACCAGCTCGCCCCGGGCCAGCAGGGCCCCGGCCTCGTCGGGCACCAGTCCGTCGACCCGGTTCTGCAGGCCCACGTACCAGCTGTGCGTGGTCTGCGCCTGAAGGCCCGCCAGGTGGGTGACCACCTCCGCGACGGGTCGGCGGACCCGGCGGAGGAGGAACTGACGGGCGAGCGTGGCGCGGCCCACCGCGCGCCGTGACAGAGGGGTCATGGAACCCTTCCTACCCGGCCCGGTCCAGGAGTTGCGCGCAGCGGATCAGACCCAGGTGGGAGTAGGCCTGCGGGTGGTTGCCCAGGGCGCGTTCGGAGACCGGGTCGAACTCCTCCGGGATGAGTCCGGTCGGGCCCGCGCGGTCCACCAGGTGGGTGAACAGCTCCTCGGCCTCGGCGCGGCGCCCCGTGGCCAGGTAGGCCTCGATCAGCCACGACGTGCAGAGGTGGAAGCCGCCCTCGCCGCCGGGCAGGCCGTCGTGGCGCCGGTACCGGTACACGGTGGGGCCCTCGCGCAGTTGGGCCTCGACCGCCGTCACCGTGGCCTGGAACCGCGTGTCGGACGGGTCCAGCAGGCCCGACAGGCCGATGTGCAGCGAGGCGGCGTCCAGGTCGTCCCCGTCGTAGGCGGTGGTGTAGGCCCCGGCTGTCGCGCTCCACCCCTTGGCGGTGACCTCTTCCGCGATGTCGGCGGCCAGCGGCTCCCAGACGGGGTCGGCCGTCCTGCCGAACCGGGCTGCCAGGCCGACGGCGCGGTCCAGCGTCACCCAGCACATCACCTTGGAGTACACCCGCTGGCGGGGCTCGTCGCGCTCCTCCCAGATCCCGTGGTCCGGCTCGTGCCAGCGCCGGGCGACCGCCTCGGCCATGGAGCGCACCAGGTCCCAGTCCCGGTCCGCGAGCGTGCCGCGCGCCTCGGCCAACCGGTCGATCAGCTCCACGACCGGGCCGAACACGTCCATCTGCACCTGGTGGTCGGCCAGGTTGCCGACCCGGACCGGGCGTGATCCGGCGTAGCCGGACAGTGTCTCCACGACCTGTTCGGGGCCCAGGTCGGTGCCGCGCAGCGTGTACAGCGGCCTCAGCAGTTCAGGACCGGGGAGGGAGGCCACGACGCGGTGCACCCAGTCGAGGAAGGCGTCGGCCTCGGCGGTGGATCCCAGGGACAGCAGTGCCTGGACGGTCAGGGCGCCGTCGCGCAGCCAGCAGTAGCGGTAGTCCCAGTTGCGCACCCCGCCGATCTCCTCGGGCAGGGACGTGGTCGCCGCCGCCATCACCCCGCCCGAGGGCGTGCACAGCGCGCGCAGGGTCAGGGCCGACCGGGCCGACAGCCTCCGTGCGGTCTCCGGGAGGGTGAGGGTGTCCAGCCAGTCCGACCAGTGCCCGTGGAGGGCGCGGCGCCGGTCCTCCTCGCCGGTGGCGGGGGCGGAGAGGTCGTCGGTGCCGCACCGCAGTTCCAGGACGACCGGCCGCTCCGAGGAGGGGTGGACGGTGGCGCGGGCGGTGTCGCCGTTGCCCTCGTGGTCGATGTGCCACTCCACGCCCGGGGCGTGCAGCACCATCGGGAAGCCGGCGCCCTCCACCACCAGGCCCCGGGGGTGCGGAACCAGGCGCACGGCGGCGCGGCCGAAGTCGGGCCGGGGCGCGAACTCGACCGTGGCGGGGGTGGTGCCGCTGATCCGGCGCACCAGGTCGGTACGGCCCTCGCCTGCGGCGGGGGCGAGGTAGTCGGTGACCTCAAGGCGGGAGAAGCGGGTGCGCACGGTCATGGTGCCCCGCTCGTAGCGCTGGCCCAGGGGCAGGCCCTGGTGGGCGGGGGCGACGGCGAACACCCCGGCGCTGCGGCCGCCCAGAACCTCGGCGAACAGCGCGGGGGAGTCGGGTTCGGGGTGGCACATCCACACCAGGCGGGCGTCGGGGCCGACCAGGGCGACGGAGGCCTGGTTGGACAGCAGCGACATGCGTTCGATGGGGGAGGGGCGCTCCCCGAACACCCAGGAGCGGCGTTCGGCGGCCAGGGCGCACAGGAGGGCGGCCGCGGCGGGTGTGTCGGGCACGCGGTGCGCCGCCACGGTGGGCGTGTCCTCGTCGCCGACCCGGATTCCGGCGTCGGCTCCGGTCAGGCGGAGGAAGACGGGCTCCTCCCCGTCGCCGCCGCCGATGTAGCAGGTGGCGGTGGCCTCGGTGTGGGAGCGCAGGGCGTTCAGGGCGTCGGCCTTGTCCGCTGGGGCCGGGGCCATGTCCAGGGTGCCGTCCGGCTCGGCCCCGTGGGAGCCGACCAGGTGGATCTCGGCGGGCAGCCGGGAGAGGGTGGCCAGTTCGGACACGGTGCGGGAGGAGATGACCGAGCACGCGGTCCCGGGCAGGTCGGCCAGTTCCCGCAGGGCGCGCACGGCTTCGGGGTGGGGGCGTGTCGCGCCTGATCCGACCGGGGTCAGGGCGCCGTCGTAGTCGCAGGCGATGAGGAGGCGGGGTGTGCGCGCGAGCGCGGAGACGCGCCGCCGTACGTCCATGGGCAGGGGGTCGGGCACGGTGCCACCGGGGCGTGCGGGCACCTCGGGGGCGGCTTCGACCGCTTGGGAGAGCGTCACGTTGCCTCCTCCACTGGTCATCATTGACCGGGTGAAATGAGTGAAATGTCGGACTTTTGCGCGCAAAGGGCCCAGGTGTGGCGGGCAGGTGTGGAGAACGTAGAACCCAGGGCTTGTGGCGCGCGGGGGGATTCTGGGGACTTGGAGTAGGTCTTGGCAACTTTCTGTGTGAAAGCAGACAGACCGCTACCCCGGTCATCCGGGCGCAGGGCCGGATCCTCCAGAAGACAAGGTGAGACTACCTGTGCACGGGACCTTCCGCGACACTCCGGCCTCCACCGGACAAGGGACGCACGGCCGCGGCCCGGCACCCCGAGGGGTGCCGGGCCGCGGCCGTGCGGTCAGCGGGCGCGGGGAGGCGGCACCGTCGCCGGCCTGCGGAGGTGGTGCACCCACGCCGGCGGGAGGTTGGCCAGGATCCTCTCCGAACGGATGCCGTAGCGGTCGACCAGGTCCTGGACCAGCCAGCTCGTCCGCGCCTGGCGCAGGTACTCCGAACGCCGCGCGATGACCGCCCGGACCTCCTTCGTGTACAGGTAGCCGTAGAAGGAGAGGGTGCCGCCCGGCCTCAGCACGGCGAAGTAGTGGTCGACGATCTCCCCGACCTCCTCCGACGTGAAGTTGGCGAAGGGCAGCCCCGAGACGATCGCGTCGTAGCGGCGGTCGGTGCCCATCTCACCGATCGGCTTGGCGTGGACCGACGCCCCGTCGGCGATCACGGACAGCTCGGGGTCGGTCTTGAGGAGCCCTTCCAGGTGGGCGGCGAACTGCGGGTTGGCCTCCACCAGGTCGACGGTGTCCCCCGGGCGCATGGCGGCGGCGATGCCCCGGGTGACGGCACCCGTGCCCGCGCCCACCTCCAGGACGTTCATGGGGCGGTCGGGGTCGGGGCGGACGTGGACGTACCGTGCGAGGGCGTCGGCCAGGGCCCGGCTGCTGGGGGCGATGGCCCCCGTGGCGTGGAAGGTCCGCAGAGCCTGGGTGAGGAACAGCCTGGTGTCGCGCAGGCGCTCGTCCAGTTTGAGGGCGGTGAGAGGTCCGGCGGGACCCGGTGTCTCGGACATGGGGGAAACGCTAGCGTCCGCGGGGGCGAAGGGGGAGTGACCAGTGGCCGCCGTCACGCGTGTTTCGCCGACGGCTTTCCGAAGCGTCCCGAATTCTTTCCTCTAGGCTGGTCGGCATGAGCGAGCCGACGACCCCCCGGGCCGCCGGGCGGACCACCCTGGTCACCGGTGCCTCCAGCGGCATCGGGGAGGAGTTCGCGCGCAGGGCGGCCCAGCGGGGCCACGGCCTCGTGCTCGTCGCCCGGCGCGCCGAGCTTCTCGACGACCTCGCCGAGGACATCCGCGAGACCTACGGGACCCCCGTCGAGGTCCTTCCCGCGGACCTGTCCACGCGTGAGGGGGTCGCCGCCGTGGCCGAGCGCCTGTCCGCCGACGGCCGGGGCGGGGCGCCCCCGGTCGACCTGCTCGTCAACAACGCCGGGCGCGGTGACGGCGGCGTGTTCGCCGAGCAGGACCCCGAGGACATCGACCACATGATCGACGTCAACGTGCGCGCCGTCCTGCGCCTCACCCGCGCCGTCCTGCCCGTCCAGATCGCGCGGCGCGCGGCGGGCGAGACCGCGCGGATGGGCGTGATCAACGTGTCGTCCCTGGCCGGTGAACCGGCGGCCAACCCCGGTGGCGCCGTCTACGGCGGGGGGAAGAAGTTCCTCACCCTGTGGAGCGAGAGCGTGGCCGCCGAGGTGCGCAAGAAGGGCGTGCACGTCACCGTGGTCCTGCCCGGGTTCGTGCGTACCGACATGACCCGGGCGGTCCAGGAGCGCGGGCTCCCCGAGTTCGCGTTCGTCTCCAAGGCCCAGATCGTCCGCGACTCCCTCCGCGCCTGGTCCGCCGGGCGCTCCCGGGTGGTCCCGGGCGCCCAGTACAAGACCGCCGACGGCCTCCTGAGAGTGCTTCCGCGCTCGGTCGTGCGCGCACTCGCCCGCCGCATGGCGTGAACCGGATCACGGCCGCATCGCGGGACACCGGGGGCCGGATGCCGCATGCGGCCCCCGGAGCGCCTAGGCTGGGAGGGCACTGCCGGTCTGAGGAAAGAGACCATGAAGACCTTCGAAGAGCTGTTCGCCGAGCTGTCAGAGAAGGCGCGCTCCCGCCCCGAGGGGTCCGGGACCGTCGCCCAACTCGACGCCGGCGTCCATGCCATCGGCAAGAAGGTCGTCGAGGAGGCCGCCGAGGTCTGGATGGCCGCCGAGTACGAGACGGACGACCGGACGGCCGAAGAGATCTCGCAGCTCCTCTACCACCTCCAGGTCCTGCTGCTGGCCCGCGGCCTTCGCCTTGAGGACGTCTACAAGCATCTGTAGCCGGCTCTGTCCGGCTCAGCCGACGTCCCCACACGCGAACGACGTAAGGAAGCCACCCGTGTCCGACCTACTGCGCATCGCCGTGCCCAACAAGGGCCAGTTGTCCGAACCCGCGATCGAGATGCTGCGCGAGGCGGGGTACCGCCAGCGCAAGAGCTCCCGCGACCTGGTCATGGTCGACCCCGACAACGAGACCGAGTTCTTCTTCCTCCGCCCCAAGGACATCGCCGTCTACGTGGGCGAGGGCATCCTCCAGGCCGGGATCACCGGCCGCGACATGCTGCTCGACTCCGGGGCGGCGGTCGACGAGGTCCTCGCCCTGGGCTTCGGCGCCTCCACCTTCCGCTTCGCCGCACCGGGCGGGGCGGGCATGACCGTCGCCGACCTGAACGGCAAGCGCATCGCCACCTCCTTCGACGGCCTGCTCCGCTCCTACCTGGACGAGCGGGGCGTCGACGCCCGGGTGATCCACCTCGACGGCGCGGTGGAGAGCTCCGTGAAGCTCGGCGTGGCCGACGCGGTCGCCGACGTCGTCTCCACCGGCACCACGCTCCGCCAGGCGGGCATGGAGACCTTCGGCGACCCGATCCTGCGTTCGGAGGCGGTCGTCATCCGGCCCTCGGGCGCGGCCGAGGACCCCAAGATCGACCAGTTGCTGCGGCGCCTGCGCGGCGTCCTGGTGGCCCGGGACTACGTGCTGATGGACTACGACGTCCACGCGGAGCGGTTGGAGGAGGCGGTGGCGCTGACCCCCGGCATGGAGGGCCCCACCGTCTCGCCGCTGCACCGCGAGGGCTGGGTCGCGGTCCGCTCGATGGTGCCGAGCAAGGACGCCCAGCGCATCATGGACGACCTGTGGCGCCTGGGCGCCCGCGCCATCCTGGTCACCGACATCTACGCCTGCCGCCTGTAGCGGCCCTCCGGCCCCGCGTCCGGCGCAGGGCCGGAGGTGGTGTGCCGGAGCCCTCAGGCCGCCGAGCCGGGCTCCGGCCTGGGCCGGGACTGGAGGGCCGCCCAGACCAGGGGGATCTGGAGGGGGACCCGTCCCCAGGCGAGCGCCCTGTTGTCGGCGATCCCGGGAAGCCGTCCCGAGCCCGCGTCCAGGGCCATCCTCATGTTGGCGGGCCACACCGCGAGCAGCAGCGCCGCGCTGGCTGGCCCGGCCCACCGCCGACGGGCCAGCAGTCCGGCCCCGCAGGCCAGTTCGGCCGCTCCGCTGCCGTACACGAGGGCGCGGCGGGCGGGCAGGCTCCGGGGCACGATGGCCTCGAACGGTCGCGGCGCGGCGAAGTGGAGCAGCCCGGAGGCCACGAACAGGCCCCCGAGGGCGAAGGGGGCCGCCCCGCGCAGCCTTTCCCAGCGGTTGTCCGGTGTCATGTGCCTCTCCTCTCCTGGTGCGCCACCCCCCAAGCTACTCGTGAGTAGCTTCCAGGTCGATCCCGCTCCCGACGCCGGTGCCGCGCGCGAGCCTGGAGCCAGCGGCACAATGGTGGGCATGCAGACGCCACGCACCGAGGAAGACACGCGGACCCTGGCCCGGATCACGGGTGAGACCGGAGGCGACCTGGTCCTGCGCCGGGTGGGGGCGCACTACGAGATCTACTCCAACGGTGTGTTCCTCATGGACACCCGCGACGGGACCTCGGAGCGTGAACTGGTGCGCGCGGGCCTGGCCGCGCTGCCGCGGGGCAGGTCGCGCGCACGGGTGCTGATCGGCGGCCTGGGTGTGGGCTTCTCCGCCCGCGAGGCGCTCGACCACCCGAGGGTGGCCCGGGTGGACGTCGTCGAACTCGAACCCGCGGTGATCGCCTGGCACGACGGCGAACTCGGTGAGGCCGCCGGGTACGTCCACCGGGACCCGCGCTGCCGGGTGGTGGGCGCCGACCTCGTGGACTGGCTGGCGCGGGCCGCCGCCGAGCCGGAACCGGTCCGCTACGACCTCCTGTGCCTGGACACCGACAACGGTCCGGACTGGACGGTGGTGGAGAACAACGCCCGGCTCTACGACGCGGCCGGGCTGGACAGGCTCACCGCGCTGCTCGCCCCGGGCGGCCTGCTGTCCTTCTGGAGCGCCAACGCGGTCCCCTCCTTCGAGGCGGCGCTGCGGGAGCGCTTCGCCTCGGTGGAGGCCATCGAGGTGCCCGTCGCCCGGGGCGTGCCCGACATGGTCTACCTGGCCGGCCGGCCCTGGTGGGGCCGGGGTCAGGCCTGGGAGTCGGACATGTAGGCGGTGAACTCCTCCAGGGTGATCAGATGGTCGCCGTCGGTGTCCATCGCCTCGATCGCCTGCGCGGCCTGTTCCTCGGTGCAACTGTCGCCCAGGCGGTGCATGAGGTCGGCGTACTCCTGGGCGGAGATGCGTCCGTCGCTGTCGGCGTCCACGAAGGCGAAGGTCGTCGCGTACTCGTTGGTGTCGGACATCTGCGCTCGTCTCCAGGGGTCGGGGCCGTGTTCTCGCGGCGCAAGGCTATCGGGGCGGGGGCGGTTCCGGAAGGCGGATCCCCCGTGTCCGGCGGTGGGGGCCTCCTACTGCCGGTCCATGTACGCGGCGAACTCCTCCAGGGAGATGCGTCCATCGCCGTCGGTGTCCATGGAGCGCACCACGGCGGCGGCGCGCTCCCGGGTGCAGTCGTCGCCCAGGTTGCCCATGAGCGCGTGGAGTTCGTCGACGGAGATGAGTCCGTCGCCGTCGGTGTCGACGAGGTCGAAGGTGGCGGCGTATTCGCTGGCCTCGGCCATGGGGGCGTCCTTCCGGGGGTCGGTGCGGCTCGCGCCAGGGTATCGGTGGGGGCCGTCGGTCAGGAAGGTCGCGGGGCGTCGGCCCGGCCGGGCCGTGGGGGCCGCCGCGGCGGTCGGTGCGTGGGGAGAGGGCGCCCTCCGGGAGTTGCCGGGGCCGCCGCAGAGCGGGGCCGGACCGTCCTGTCGTTGGTCGATCTGAGTCCGTACATGCCGGATTTCGGGGCGGATTCGAACCCGGATCCGGGTCGGACCGATAACCGGGTCTGGCCGGATCGGCGCGTGTTTTCGCAGCTCATAAGGGGTGGGAGCCGATTTTCCCGGAGGGTGGGGACCGATGCGCCTATCGCACTCGGTGATATGACGCATCCTCGGAGTCGCGGTTCGGTGGGGGGGCGGCCGAATTGAGTCGGCCCCTTCACCTTTCGTTCACCTTTTCTCTCTTCCCTGATCAGTTGGACGGCTTTGCATGGTGGTCGTGCTCGGCGGGACTCGCCGAGTGGTCCCTGCACCGGGTCGGCGGCTCCCCCCGTCGGCCGAAAGTTATGAGTCGAGGATTTCCACGTGATCTCTAAGAAGTGGCTTCAGGTCGCCGGTGTCGCCGTAGCGATTCCGTTCGCGCTCACCGCCTGCGGTGGCGGCTCCGAGGGCGGATCCGAGGGCGGCGACGACGCCTCCGAGGGCGGCTCCGAGGTGTCCGGCAGCATCCAGATCGACGGTTCCAGCACCGTCGGCCCCCTCTCCGAGGTGGCCGCTGAGCTGTTCATGGAGCAGTACCCCGACGTCCAGGTCTCGGTCGCGATGTCCGGCACCGGTGGCGGTTTCGAGAAGTTCTGCAACGGCGAGACCGACATGAACGACGCCTCCCGCGAGATCAAGGACGAGGAGGCCGCGGCCTGCGAGGGCAACGACATCGCCTTCGAGCAGGTCCAGGTCGCCAACGACGCTCTCGGCATCATCGTCAACCCCGAGAACCCGATCGACTGCATCAGCATCGACCAGGCCAACCAGATCTGGAACGAGGGCTCCACCGTCGCCACCTGGGGCGACGTGGACGGCCTTGAGTCCGGTGACCTCTCCGGCGAGGACATCACCCTCTACGGCCCGGGCACCGACTCCGGCACCTTCGACTACTTCACCGAGGCCGTCAACGGTGAGGAAGGCGTGATCCGCACCGACTACACCGACATCGGTGAGGACGACCAGGCCGCCATCGTGGGTGTCGAGGGCGACCTCGGCGCCATGGCCTACGTCCCCTACTCCTACTTCACCGAGGCCGGCGACTCCGTCAAGGCGCTCCAGATCGACGGTGGCGAAGGCTGCGTCGAGCCCACCCTGGAGAACGTCCAGAACGGCTCCTACAGCCCGCTGGGCCGTGGCCTCTACGTCTACGCCAGCGACCTGGCCCTGCAGGAGCAGGCCGCCGTCGAGTTCATGAACTTCTACATCGACAACTCCGGTGAGATCACCGAGCTCGCCGGTTTCGTTCCGCTGACCGACGACCAGATGGCCGACGCCACCGCGAAGATCGAGTCGCTCACCAGCTAGTCGAAACGCGATCTGAAAGCTAAGCCATGGCTGATAGCAACATGGCGACCCCGGCGGCCGGCGCTGACCAGCGCCGGCCGCTCAAGGGCGCCGGTCGTTCACGCATCGGCGAGAAGGGCATCAAGACCTTCCTCGCCATCTGTGCGGCCTTCTCCATCATCGTGACGACGGGTATCGTCGTCGCGCTCGTCATCCCCACGGTGAACTTCTTCGGACAGATCACCATCACCGAGTTCCTCTTCGGGACCACGTGGGCGCCGGCGTTCGCCAACCCCTCGTTCGGTGTCCTGCCGATCGTCGTGGGCACGATGATCGTCGTCGTGACCGCCCTCGCGGTCTCGATCCCGATCGGCCTCGCTTCGGCGATCTACCTGTCCGAGTACGCCTCGCCCGCGGTGCGCAAGGTCGTCAAGCCGGTGCTGGAGGTCCTGGAGGGCATCCCCACCGTCGCGATCGGCCTCTTCGCGTTCTTCTTCATGCGGCCGCTGGCGGAGAGCCTGTTCCCGTTCTTCCCCTGGGAGACCCCCTTCTCCATCGGTGTCGCCGGTGTGGCCGTGGGTCTGCTCATCGTGCCGCTGGTCGCCTCGGTCGCCGAGGACGCCATGCGGTCCGTTCCCGGCGGGCTCCGGGAGGGCGCCTACGCGCTCGGGGCCAGCAAGATGCGGGTGACCCTGCGCGTGGTGTTCCCCGCCGCGATCTCCGGCATCATCGCCGGCATCGTGCTCGGCACCTCGCGCGCCATCGGTGAGACGATGGTCGTCCTCATCGCGGCGGGCGCGGGCAACCCGAACCTGACGTTCGACTGGTTCAACTCGGCGCAGACCATGACCGCCTACATCGGTGGTACCGCGACCGGTGACATCGCGCAGGGCACGGTCGTCTACGACACGATCTTCGCCGTCGGCACCCTGCTGTTCACGATGACGCTGATCATGAACATCATCGCGACCCGTCTGGTCCGCCGCTTCCGTGAGGTGTACGAGTAAATGGTCATCGACAAGGGAAAGCAGCCCCAGAGGTCGCGACTGGCCGTCGCGGGCGCGCGGGCGGCCACCGACAGCATCTTCACCACGTCGTCCAAGGGCGACCGCGTGGCCAACGTGCTGTTCCGTGCCCTGCTGCTGCTCGGCATGGGGTTCGCGCTGCTGGGCCTGGCGGCCATCATCATCTGGTCGCTCGTCGAAGGTGCCCCGCGCCTGGGGCCCGAGCTCATCTTCGAGGGCCCCTCCTCCATCCGGCCCGAGAGCGCCGGATACCGGACCGCCATCCTCGGCACGCTCTGGGTGATCGGCGGCGTCGTGCTGTTCATCGTCCCGGTGGGCGTGGGAGCGGCGATCTACCTGGAGGAGTACGCGGACAACACCCGCTGGTGGAACCGCCTCATCGAGGTGAACATCCAGAACCTGGCCGCCGTGCCCTCCATCGTGTTCGGCATCCTGGGCCTGGCGTTCATCGTCCGCGGACCGCTCAGCCTCGGGTTCGTGGCCGCCGCGGGCTCGCTCACACTGTCACTGCTCGTCCTGCCGACGGTCATCCTCGCCTCCCGTGAGGCGATCAAGGCCGTGCCGAACTCCACCCGCCTGGGTTCGCTCGGCCTCGGGGCCAGCCAGTGGCAGACGATCTGGCACCACGTCCTCCCCGGCGCGCTGCCCGGCATCCTGACGGGGCTCATCCTCTCCGTCTCGCGGGCCATCGGTGAGGCCGCTCCGCTGCTGCTGGTCGGAGCGGTCACGTTCGTGACCTTCGACCCGTCGTTCTTCGAGAACCAGTACTCGGTGCTGCCGGTGCAGATCTACAACTACGCGGGCCGTCCCCAGGAGGAGTTCCGGGTTCTCGCCGCGGCAGGTGTGATCCTCATGCTCGCCGTGCTGTTGACGATGAACTCGTTCGCCATCTGGCTGCGCAACCACTATGAGAACAAGAACAAGAGATGAGGGGAGCGCCTGCGGGCGCGCCCCCGTCGGTGCCCGTGGTCACCCGTCGGTCCTCTCGTTCGGTCAGTACACCGGTCGGCGCCACCGTCGCCGTACCGGGTCCGTCCCGTCACTGGAGGACCACGCGTGGAGTCTCCGTTGGTCTCGGAGCGACGACCGCTGCTACTGGCGGTCGAGTCCGACGAGCATGCCGAGGCCCGGTTGCGCGCACTGTTGGCGGACGAGCCGATCGATGCCCTCTACTGCGCCGAGGCGCCCAGAGCCCTGCTGCTCCTCGGCAGGGAGGCCCCCGACGCCGTGCTCCTAGGAGCTATGGAGGGGCCGATCGACACGCTGGAGTTCCTGCGCATCGTGCGTAGCTCCGACCCGGCCCTGCCCGTGGTCGTGGGGGTACCGTTCGGGGACGCGCCGTACACCGAGACGGCGCGTTCCCTCGGGGCGACGCTCACGGTCGAGCGCCCCCACCGCGGCGACGACCTGCTGCCCGCGCTGCGGTCGGCACTGGTCCGGGGCATCGGCCGCGGTCCCCAGAGCGCGGACGCCATCGACCTCGGACGGCTGCTGGTGGAGGGCGGAGCCCCCGCGCTGCGCCTGGACGGCGTGTTCGTGGCCTTGCCGCCCACGGAACACCTGCTGCTGCGGCACCTGGCCGTCAACGTCGACGCCGTGGTCCCCCGTCACGAGCTGATCCGCGCGGCCTGGGCGGACGACACGTCGGTACGGAGCAACACCCTCAACGTCCACATCATGCGGCTGCGCAGGCGTCTGGGAGACGACCGGGCGCGCCCTCGGTGGATCCGCACGGTCCACGGGGTGGGCTACCGGCTCACCGTGCCCGAGGCCGACGCGTAGGCGCGGCCCGGCCGCCGACCCCGGAAGACAGGACGAGCCCCCGCTGTGCGGGGGCTTCGGTACGTTCGGGGTCCGGCCGTTCGTGCGGGCCGGCGCCGGGGCGGGTGGAGGAGCGCCGGTTCGGGGAGGCGGGGGGTCAAGAGGTGAGGGTGTCCAGCCGGTAGCCGATGCCGCGGACCGTGTGGATGAACCGCGGCTGGGACTCGGAGTCGCCGAGCTTGTGTCTCAGGCGCCGGATGTGCACGGCGATCGTGTTGTTCACCGGGGGCAGCGGTTTACGCCACACCTCGGTCCACAGTTCCTCGCGGCTGACCACGCGCCCGCTGTGCCGCATGAGGAAGTCCATGATGCCGAACTCCCGGAGCGCCAGGTTGACGGGGTTCCCGTCGACGAAGAGCCGGTGCCCCAGGGCGTCGAGCTCCAGCGAGCCGGATTTGAGGGCCACAGGCTGCCGGGCGCCGTCCACGGGGGAGGAGGCGTCGGAACCCGGGAGGGAGCCGCGGAGCAGGGCGGAGAGTTCGGGGATCCGGTAGGGGCGGTTCACACACGCGGTGGCGCCGGCCGCCAGGGCGCGCAGGGCGAGCTGGGAGTCGCCCGTGCCCACCCCGATGAGGATGGGGATGTCCGTGGCGCGCCGCGTGACCCGTACCAGTGTGTCCAGTTCGATCTCGGGAGGGGCGGCGCTGGTGATGAGGGCGTCTGGGCGGATCATGCCGATGCGCAGCAGCGCCTCGGCCCCGTCCACGCACACGGTGATGTCCATGTCGTGTCCGCTGAGGGAGAGCACGAGCTGGTGGGACTGCTCCGACTCCGGTTCGACCAGCAGGACGCGGACCGGCCCTTCCAGCCGATCCGCGCCGTCGGACCGCTCCATCCGCTCCCCCTCGTCCGAAGCAGCCGACGGCCGCGGGACTGAGGCGGAGGGGATGAACGCGGTCATGGGTGATCCACTTCGTCGAAAGGGGGAGCGGCCGGGGTGTGTGGCTTACCCGAAGCGGCCGGAGATGTAGTCCTCGGTCCGCTTGTCGGCGGGCTTGCTGAAGATCGTCGGCGTCTCGTCGAACTCGACCAGGCTCCCGTAGCGGTCGCCGTTGTCGTCGACGGCCGCGGTGAAGAACGCGGTCCGGTCCGAGACGCGCGCCGCCTGCTGCATGTTGTGGGTGACGATGACGATGGTGAACTCGTGGGCGAGTTCGTACATCAGGTCCTCGATCTTGAGGGTCGCGATGGGGTCGAGCGCCGAGCACGGCTCGTCCATCAGGATGACCTCGGGGTTCACCGCGATCGCCCGCGCGATGCACAGGCGCTGCTGCTGACCGCCGGAGAGGGCGAAGGCGCTGTCCTTGAGCTTGTCCTTGACCTCGTCCCAGAGGGCCGACTTGGTCAGGGCCTCCTCGACCACGTCGTCCAGGCCGCTGCGCTTGCCCATGATGCGGGGGCCGAAGGCGATGTTGTCGTAGATCGACTTGGGGAACGGGTTCGGCTTCTGGAAGACCATGCCGATCCGGCGGCGGACCTCGATGGGGTCGACGGCCGGGTCATAGAGGTCCTCGCCGTGGAAGGTGACCTTGCCCTCGACGCGGGCCTCGGGGATGAGGTCGTTCATGCGGTTGAGGGTCCGCAGCACGGTGCTCTTGCCGCAGCCGGAGGGGCCGATCATGGCGGTGATCTGGCGGGGCCCGACCTTCATGTTGACGTCGCGGACGGCCTTGTTGCTGCCGTAGTGGATGGAGAGGTCGCTGACCTCGAAGACGGGGTCGTCCAGTCCGGGGACCTCCCGGTTGTACCGGACGGTGTCGGGGGAGACGCCGTGGGAAGACTCGGTGTTGCTGACAGACATGAGGCCACTTCCGGTCGGACGGAACTTGTGCGGTCTTGAGGGGGCAGATGCCGCAGTACGCGGTCGTACCCATGCAAAGGTGTCCGAATGAAGTGGAGGTGAACGAATCCGGAGGTCAAAGTGAACGCGGGCGGTGATCTCAGAAGCGGCCGCGCGCCGTCCCTACCTCGGGGGTCGGGGCGCCGGACCCGTGCGCCGGGTTCGTCGCTCCGAAGGCCTTGGTGACGGTTTCCGTGCGTTCGGCGAACGGGTGGATGACGTGCCCGCGGGGCGGTCGCCGCCTCGCGCGGCGGCGTTCGCGGCGCAACGCTAACAGGAGGGCCCCGGGTACCCGTCGATCGGGGTGCCCGGGGCCTGTCGCCGGTGCCCGCCCGCTACTGCTGGCTCCCGGCCTCCTGCTCGGCGAGCTTCTCGCGCACCTCGTCCATGTCCAGCTCCCGGGCCTGGGTGATCAGGCTCTCCAGGGCCTCGGAGGGGAGGGCGCCCGGCTCGTTGTAGATGATCGTGGCGTCGCGCACGATCATCAGGGTCGGGATGGACTGGATCTTGAATTCGAAGGCGAGTTCGCGCTGGGCCTCGGTGTCCACCTTGGCGTGCACGATGTCGGTGTGCTTGTCCGCGGACTTCTCGAACACGGGGGCGAACTGGCGGCAGGGTCCGCACCAGTCGGCCCAGAAGTCGATGAGAACGAACTCGTTGTCCTTGAGCGTCTCGGCGAAGTTGTCTTTGGTGAGCTCGACTGTGGGCACGGGGGCTCCTGGAACTGATCGTCGTCTGCGGGTCGGCCGTCGGCCAACCGCCTTCCTCCTCCAGTCCTACAGCGGATGCGTGCGCGTGTTTGTTCCATGGAGCCGTGTCTCCGTGAGCCGTTCGACACGGACGGGAGCACGCCCTGCCGCCGGGGTTCGCCGTGGGGCGAACCTTCGGCCCGGGGTTCGTCCCAGAGCGAACCCCGGCGCTCGATCTCGCCGTGGGGCGAACCCCGGTCTCCCTTTGTGTGCCCGGTGGGGTGTGCAAATGCTTTCAATTCGGACCAACGGGATAGTTCTGACGCGGGCACGAAAAGGACTCATCCCTTTCTGTGAACCGCTCTGAGCTGGGAGAATGCCCGTCAGGGCGAACTTTCTCACCCCCGACTTCGCAGAAAAGTGCGACACCACACCCCGCATGCCCTAACCTTCTTCTCGAAAGCCCAACTGCATACGACGAAGACCCCGCGACGGTTATCAACCGGCCGGGGTCGTGGTCAGCAAGACACACCTTGAAGCAAAGGATTGCCGACATGGCTCATTCTAGCCGTGCGGTCCTCAGGTCTGCCCTGGAGACCCTCGAAGCCCTCCTCCTGCCCGCGCGCGGACGCCACGTCCGCCGCCGCGCGGCCCGGGTCCGCCGCTACACGCCGGCGCCCGCCCCCGAACAGGACGCCGGGCCCGCCGTGCCTCCGGTACCGCACGCCACACCCGCGGTTCCCGAACCCGCACCCGGACTCGCGCCGCCCACCGTGCGCATGCCCGCTCGCGAGGCCGCCCTGGTGCGGCCCTACTACACCGCCTACGAGCGCGCACTGGCCTACGGCCAGGCCCACCCCGCCCGCCGCCTGCGCGCCCGCGCCACCACCCCCGGCCCGCGCCGCCCCCGGGTTCCGGCCTCCGCCCGGAGGGAAACGCCCTACGTCCCCGCCCACGCGGCGCCCGTGCCCACCACCGCGCACCCGGACGTCCCCGTGCCTCGCCCGACCCCGGCCGGGGACCTGCTCGCCGGTCCGCCCCCGCCGGTACCCGGCGAGTTCGACGAACTCGCGCGACTGGTCCGCCTCTGGCAGGACCAGCGCGCCGACCGGCGGAGCGGGGTGGCCGCGTGAACACCGTGATCGTCGAGCAGCCCCGCCCGCTCGTGTTCTGGGAGCCGCGCGTCTACGCCGGAGAACTCCACGAACTCGCCCGGGTCCGCGCCGACCTCGCCGCCGACCTGGCCGGGTTCGCCCCCGACCTGGTGGACACCCTCCAGCTCTGCGCCAGTGAGCTGCACGCCAACTGTGCGAAGTACACCGACCCCGGGCGGGCCTGGGGCGAGGTGATCCGGGGCCTGTCCATGCCCGACGAGCGCACGCTGCGTCTGTCCTTCAGCGACTCCGGCGGCGGGGGCGGTGCGCCGTGTATCCCCACCGGGCGCACGGGGCAGGACTGGGACCGGGCCGAGGGCGGGCGCGGGCTGCTGCTCGTCGAAGCGCTGTCCACAGCCTGGGGATACTTCCGCCTCGCACCGTGGGCCGACCTGGGCACGCACGTGTGGGCGGTGTTCGACGTCGCCCCCGGGGCCGTTCCGGGCGGCCTGCGCCCGTTCGTCTTCACGCACTGACGGCGCAGCGGTCGTGGAACGCGCCGTGTCCCGCTCGCAGGCCCCCGGTCGGACGGTTGCCGGGGGCCGGGGCGAGTTCAGGACAAAGACTCGATCAGGTCTGCCTGGACGGAGCGCAACCGCTCCAGGTGTTCTGGTCCGTGCGTTCTTTCGATATCGGCGCGCGATAGTTTATAGGAGATCCACAGTTTGCAGATCCTCCCGTCTCGCGAGGAGAGATCGTCGTGAAAACGTCTCTGGACCTCCTTCACCAGTTCGGGTACGCAGAAGGCGGAAGCCCAGAGTGTGGCCGCGTCGGCTCCCCTCGGCAGCCTGCCCCAGCACTCCCAGTCCAGAATATGGAGACGGGGGGCGGTGAGGTTCGCCCAGTGAGCCTTTTTCATCCTGAAGGTGCTGGTCACAGGCTCGCACCGACTACCCGAAACCTCCCCTGACAGCAAGAAGCCCCTGGTAGATGAGTTAACGACCAAGAAAACCAGCCCACCAGAGGCTCCACATGCTTTTCTACCGTGCCGCGCTGCCCCTGTCACGCCGGACCTTGAACCTGGCCGCCCGCACCATCCGCACCCACCGCAAGAACACCGGTTCCCGATGGCGGCGCCTGGATCCAGCGCAGCAGGCCCTGCTCGTCCTGGTCCACCTGTACAAGGGCGAGACGTTCACCCACCTCGCGGCCGGTTTCGAGGTGGGCACCACGACCGCCTGGCGGTACGTGCGCGAGACCACGGCCCTGCTCGCGAAGCAGGCACCCACCCTGGAACAGGGGCTGCGCCGGGCGCGCCGCAAGGGATGGGGGTACGTGATCGTGGACGGCACCTTGATCGCCTGTGACCGCGTCGCGGCCGACCGCCCGTTCTATTCCGGTAAGCACAAGCAGCACGGCATGAACATCCAGGTGGTGGCAGCGCCCGACGGCGAACCCCTGTGGACGTCGTGGTCGCTGCTCGGCTCGGTGCACGACACCAGAGCCGCCCGGGTATGGAAGAACGCCGAGCGCATCAAGGCCTCGGGCCTGCTCGGCCTGGGTGACAAGGGGTACGTGGGCCTGTCGGAGGCGGTGTTCTGCCCGTTCAAGGGCCGGGGTAAGCCGCAGTGGAAGAAGGACGCCAACTCCGAGCACGCCAAGCTCCGCTCACCTGGTGAGAGGGCCAACGCCCAGCCCAAGAACTGGGACGTCCTGCGCCGGCTGCGGTGCTGCCCGCACCGAGCAGGAGAGATCACCCGAGCCGTGCTCGTCCTTCAACTCCGCGAAGCAGGATGAAAAGCGCTCATTGAAGGACGGTACGGAGGTGGCTACCAGCGATCACGTGCGGGGTAACGTGGTGTTCAGTGAACCCTCTGACCTGACACAGATCCGAGATCTTGCACGCGCTGCGTTGGGCTACGCGCGTCCGCTCGAAGACTCCCTAAGTGTCTTGAAGGAAGCTGCTGAAGATGCTTAGCGATGGCTGGAAGAAGTCCCCGTACTCAATGAACGGCGGCAACTGCGTAGAGGCACGGCTGTCCTCTACGGGGAGCGCCGATGTCAGGGACACCCAGAACAGGGACCAGGGGACGGTCTCGGTATCCGCTGGCGAGTGGGTGTCACTGCTGTCCCTGGTGACCCGCTAGACGCTCCGAGAGCCGTCGGCACAACCCCGGGCGCACACAGAGACTCGCATCTTGCCGTCGAGGTTCGCCCTATGACGGATTCTCAGTCCGAGGTTCGCCTCAGGGAGAACCTCGGCGCTTGATCTCGCCGTGGGGCGAACCTCGGACCGGGCCGCACCCGCCCGCCCTCCTCCCCCTCCGGCGCGACACGGGCGCCGGTCCTGTTGGAGGGCGGGAAGCACGAGCACTAGGGTCGGTGACAGAGCGGTATCCCCCCGGTCAGGGAGAACGGAGCGGCGATGGGCTCTGAGGAATCCGGGAAGGGCGGTCCCGTCGACTACCGCTTCACCCTCGCCAACGAACGCACCTTCCTGGCGTGGCTGCGTACGGCGCTCGCCCTCCTCGCCGGGGCCGTCGCCGTCCTGCACCTGCTGCCGCTCGACTGGGCCGGGGTCCAGCGCACCACGGTGGGCCTGGTCCTCGCGCTCCTGGCCGCCGTCATCGCGGTCTACGCGCCGCTGCGCTGGTACCGCGTGCAGCGGATCATGAGCCGGGGCGGAACCCTGCGCATGGGTCTGCTGCCGGCCGTCGCCGCCTTCGCGGTCTTCGCGGTGTGCGTGATCATCCTCTGGGGGAACCTGCGGTGACCGGCGACGGGGAGCGCGACCCGGGCCTGCAACCCGAGCGGACCCTCCTGTCCTGGTACCGGACCCTGCTCCTGGCGCTCGTGGTGGGCGTGCTGTACGTGCGGGGGGAGCTGGCCCCCGGACAGAGCCCTGTCCCTGCGGCACCGCCGGTCCTGCGGATGGCGGCCCTGACGGGGATGCTCCTCCTGTGCGCCGTGCTGAGCCTGCACCTCTGGCTCCGGTGGCGGCGCACCGGGCGGGGCACGCGGGAGCCCGGGACCGGGCTTCCACCGCTCACCCTGGCCCGACCGTGGGCGATGGGGGTGCTCAGCGCCGGGGTCCTGGGACTGAGCGCGGTGCTGGCGGCGGGCGCGCTGCTCGCCTGACGTGTCGCCAGCGGTGTCAGACGGCGTGCGCGGCACCCGGTGCGGGCGGGACGCACCGGGGGCGCCGGGGGTGGAACCGCGGGTCAGGCGGGCACGGGGCGGGCCGCGCGGCGGTGGTCGACGATCGAGCGGATGATGTCGTCGAGGCCGCGCGTGGGCTCGAAGCCGATGAGCTGCTTGGCCAGCGAGGTGTCGGGGTAGCGGCGCTGCATGTCCTCGTACCCCTCGCCGTAGGCCTCCTCGTAGTCCGTGTAGGTGATGGCGCTGGCGGAGCCGGTCAGCTCCACCACGCGGTCGGCGAGGCCCTTGATCGAGACCTCCTCGCGCCCGCCGAGGTTGACGGCGCGGTTGTAGGCCTCGGGGGTCTCCATCAGCTTGGGCAGGGCCGGGACGACGTCGAACACCGAACCGAAGCACCGGCGCTGCGTGCCGCTGCCGTACACCGTGACGGGCTCGTCGGCCATGGCCTGGCCGACGAAGCGCGGCACCACCATGCCGTACCGCCCGGTCTGGCGGGGTCCGACCACGTTGAAGAAGCGGGTGATGACGCACGGGACGCCGGATTGGGACCCGTGGACGTAGGCGACGAGTTCGTCCAGCCCCTTGGCGGCGGCGTAGGACCAGCGGCTCTTGATCGGGGAACCGTAGATGCGGTCGTCGTCCTCCCGCAGGCCGTCGGCGTCGTTCTTGCCGTACACCTCGCTGGTCGAGGCGACCATGTACGGGACCTTGTGCGCGACCGCGGCCTCGACCACGTTCTCCGTCCCGTGCAGGTTGGTCCGCAGGGAGCGCAGGGGGTTGTCGACGATCGTGTGGACACCCACGGCCGCGGCCAGGTGGTAGACGCAGCCGGCTTCGGCGACCAGGCCGTCGACGAGGTCCCGGTCGAGGATGTCCCCGTGGACGAAGGTGAAGCCCGGGGCGTCCATGACGCCCGCGAGGTTCTCGGTCGTGCCCGTGGACAGGTCGTCCAGGACGGTGACGTGGTGTCCGTGCGCTACGAGGTGGTCGCACAGATGCGAGCCGATGAAACCGGCTCCGCCGGTCACCAGGGTCTTCATGGTTGGAACCCTCCATTAGAGGTGTTGTTCTGTCTGTACTTCACTGGACGGATTGCACACAGGTGACGGGTGGGGACGTGTGCCGATCTTGAGGAGACGCTCCGTCGGTCAGGCCAGGCAGCGCAGGACGTGGAACCCCTCCGCGAGGGGGACCCCGGCCTGCATACCGCGCAGGACGGCGAGGCTGCGCAGGGTGAGGGAGGAGCGGGTGTGCGGGTGCGGATGGCTCTGCGACCCGTAGGTCTCCATCGCCAGGAGTTTGTCCGACAACTCCTTCTCTGACAGTTCGACCAGGAGGTTGGGCGGGATGACCGCCTCGGTCCGCCACTGGTCGGCGGCCTCCTCGTAGGCGAGCGCCAGGCGCGGGTGGTGCCGTGACGCGGCGTTGGAGGGCCGCAGCGCGGTGTGCGCGGCCTCGGCGACCGCGCGGTGGTCCTGGTTGTAGCTCGTGGGGTGGGGGGCGAGGACCACCGTCGGCCGGATGCGCGCGATCGAGATCGGGCTCTCCTGCTCGAACACCTGGGCGAGCCGGAGCCGGCCGGCCAGGTCGAGCCTGAGATGGAAGTCGTCACCGGGCAGGGCCATGTGCCAGTCGTCCCACCCGTAGTGCTCGCAGACCTTCTTGATCTCGACGAAGCGCTCCTCCGCTGTGGAGAAGCCCCGGGGGGACCGGTCGGCGGTGTCGCCGACCGTGGCGAACTGGACGAAGACCTCGGCCCCCGCGTTCTTGGCCTTGCTGATGAGGCCGCCGCAGCCCAGGGTCTCGTCGTCCGGGTGGGGGGCCAGGACCAGGAGGCGTTCCTGGGACCAGTCAGTGTTCAACATGCCGCTGTCCCATCCTTCGAGGGGGTGGTTCGGGAGAGTCGTGCACCGGGTCCAGGGGTGATCGGTCCGTGTGCGTGAGACGTGCCGGGGCGTCCGTGTGCCGCCTTCCGTCGATACGTGTTGTCTACTTGTGACCCTTGTCCCTTTAGGGTGCTTCATGTAATTTTCTGGTGGCCGGTGAGGAAGATGCGCAAACCGGGGTACGTAGTTTCACCGGAGCTTCGGGTGTCTTCCAGTCGTCCTACGTTTCGCGCACCGTTCTGGTGGCGTCGAACCCTGTTTTGATGGGTGTGGTATGCGTTCCGCCTGGTGTTCTCGGTGTCACCGTGTGTCCTGTATCGATGTCAATTCCCACTGATATCGGGCACCGCTCTATCAACCGGCGCACCTGGTGCCACCGGGTGCCGGCTCAAATATCCTCTAATGGGTACCACCTCCCGCAAGCCCGTGGATACGATTTGCGTGGCCTACATAGGACGCGAAGTCGGGTGAACCGATCCGTGTCGTGAGGCGTCAACCTAACGCCGACCTTACGTTTCATGTCGGTCCGAAAACCGATGCCTTTCGGAAAGGTTCCAAGGCTGTGCGTATCGCGCGTTTGATCGGAGGGCTGGTGGCCGGACTGGTCGCCCTCGCCCTGGCGGTCGTGTTCTTCGCCTACTGGCTCGACTTCGCCACCACCACCGCGGAAGGTGCGGGCGGTGGCACACTGGCCTACGTCTTCCTGTGGCTGGCCTTCGGTGCCAACCTGCTGCTGTGGACCGTTATCGGGCTGCTGCGGCTCGGTGAGGACTCGGTCCGGTCCCTCACCCGCGGCCGCGGGGAGGCCGAGCCCGAGCACGAGCGGATCGCCGAGGGGGCCGAGCCCGAGCGCGTCCTGGTCGGCGCGGCCCCGGGCGGCGGGTCCGCCGTGGCCGGACTCGGAGCGGAGCCCGGTTCCACGGACCTCCTCGCCCCGCCCGGCGGCGGTGCGCCGGCGGAGGCCGTCGAGCCCGAACTCCGGCTCGCCGTCATCATCCCGGCCCACAACGAGGAGCCCGTGATCGGCGGCGCCATCGCGTCGGCGCTGCGGCTGTTCGAGCGCAAGGACGTCTACGTCGTCTCCGACTCCTCCAAGGACGCCACCGCCGAGATCGCGGCCGGAACCGGGGTCAATGTGCTGGAACTGCTCACCAATCGCGGGAAGGCCGGCGCGCTGGAGGCGGTGATCGACGAGTTCCAGTTGACCGAAAACTATGACGGCGTGCTCATCCTCGACGCCGACACCGAGCTGGACAGCGGGTACGTGGCGGGGGCCAAGCGCCAACTGCGGGACCCGGATGTCGCCGCCGTCGCCGGGTTCGTCGTGTCGGAGTGGAAGCCGCGCGAGCGCTCCTTCATCGGCCGACTGATCTCGGCCTACCGGGACCGCCTCTACTTCATGCTCCAGTACCTCATGCGCTTCGGGCAGACCTGGAAGCGCACCAACACCGCCTTCATCGTGCCCGGCTTCGCCAGCGTCTACCGCAGCAGCGCCCTCCGGGAGATCGAGGTCAACCCCAAGGGGCTGGTGATCGAGGACTTCAACATGACCTTCGAGCTCCAGCGCAAGAGGCTGGGCCGGATCTCGCTGAACCCCGACACCAAGGCCTACAGCCAGGACCCCTTCACGCTCAGGGACTACTACAAGCAGGTGGGCCGCTGGACGCTGGGCTTCTGGCAGACGATCCGCCGACACGGGGTGTGGCCCGGATCGTTCTGGCTGGCCCTGGCCCTGTACGTGGTCGAGGTGGTGCTCGTCTCCGCGGTCCTGCTGGTGACGGCCGCCATCGGCCTGTTCGTCCTGGTGGGCGTGGTCGGCGGGGAGGCGGTCCTGGGATGGCCCTACTACGGCGAGGGGTACACGGCGGTGACGGCCCTCCTGCCGCCGATGGCGATCCTGGTCGGCCTGTTCGTGCCGGACTACGCCCTCACCTGCGTCATGGCGATGGTCCGCCGTCGGCCGTCCTACCTGGTGTACGGGCTGTTCTTCTTCCCGGTGCGCCTGGTGGACGCCTACCTGTCGCTGCGCATGATCCCCCGCGCCTGGACGGCCAGTTCGGACGGGCGCTGGAGCAGCCCGCTGCGGACGGCGGTCCGCAACCGGTCGGTGGCGGTGTGATCCCGCTCCACCTGCGGGTACCCCGGAACCGGGCGGTTCCGGGCGGCGTTTAGCCTCGGGAGGGAGCCCCGGCCGCCGGGGCACAGTCTCGTGGATGGGGTGAGGAGAAGGTGGACAGCGCACGCGTGTCGTTCACGCTGTACCGGGTGCTGGCGTACGTGACCGGTGTCTTCCTGCTCGGCCTGACCTTCGTGGCCATGCCGGCGAAGTACCTGGTGGGGGAGACGGCGCGGTTCTCCCTGGTCCCGGCTCCCCCGGGGCTGGAGCACTGGTTCGGCCCCGAGTCCCCGCTGATGTTGTTCATCGCGATGCCGCACGGCTACATCTACATGGTGTACGTGCTCGTCGTGCTGTGGGTCTCGCTCGGCCGCCGCTGGGGTGCGGGCCGCACCCTGGGCGTGGTGCTGGCGGGCACGGTCCCCGTGCTCGGTTTCGTGGTCGAGCGCAGGGTGGTCAGGGACGAGCGGGCCGCACGGGAGGCGGACCCCGCTCCGGCTCAGCCCGCCGCGACCGGCTGACCGCCGCCGGTGTCCCGCCCGCTCCCCTCGGAGCGGGCGTCCCTCAGCTCGCGGCGCACGAGCAGTATCCAGAAGGCGACGGCCGAGACCCCGAACATCGCCCACTGGACGGTGTAGCTCGCGCTGCGCCAGTTCACGGTGATCTCCGTGGGCGGCTCGGGCGGGGGGACCGGGGCCAGTGACCCGGTCGCCGGATCCTGTTCGGGAAGGGTGACGTACCCCTCGTAGAGCGGGTAGTCCCACTCGTTGACCAGGACCGAAGCCGCGATCCGCTCCACCTGCCCCCCGGAGGTCTCGACGGGGACGACTCCGTCGGCCCCGTCGGGCGGAAGGAGCCACCCGCTGACGGTGACCTGTCCCTCGGGAGCCTCGGCGACGTCCCCGGGCGTCTCGGTCCACCCCCGGTTGACGGCGACGGCCGATCCGTCGGCGGTGACCAGGGGGAGGACGACGTCGAACCCCCGGACCCCGTCCTGGAGACGCGGTACCAGCAGTTGGGCGCCGGTGTCGTAGGTGCCGGACACCTCGACGGCGGTGTTGGCGAAGGAGCCCGGATGCATGTACTCGCCGGGCTCCAGGAGCGTGTCGAGGGGCCGGGCGTCGGCGAGGTCCTCGGCCGGGTTGGTGATCACCTCGCGCTCGGGCTCGAAGGCGCTGACGAACTGCCAGTAGGTTCCGGCCGAGCACACGGTGACCACCAGCAGGGCCATCAGGTGCAGGCCGAGCCAGCGGGGACTGAGCAGCGGTGATCTCACCGGACCAGGCTATGCGCGGCCTCCGGGCGGTGGCTCATGACCCCTGGTTGACACTGGCGCCGCAGGCTTGGCCCGGGCGGGAAACAGGAATGACGATCACTTTAAGTAATTATCTGTGACTGAGGGTTGTTAATCGGGGGGTGCCTGGGTAGTGTCTCTATCAACGCGGGAGGGACAGAGTCGCTCCCGCCGAACGGACCTTCAAGGCCGCGACTCCAGGGGGGAGGAGTCGTCGGCCGCTTCCCAGAGCGAGGGCCGTCTCCGTACTTTGAGGGGGGATGCGGGGACGGCCCTCGCCACCTTTGTGCGGGTGGCGTGCGGGTGGTTCAGCGGGGGTTCCCCGGCTTCCTCGCAGGTCGTCGGCGCCTCTTTCCCCGGTCACCGGATCACTCCTCGGGGTTCCTCTCCCGGGCGCGCGAGTCGGACCAGCCCTCGTAGTCCCACGTCCGGGAGAGACAGGCGAAGTGTTCGAGTGCGACGCCGCGTCGGTGGCGCGCCGCGTGCCTTCTGAGCACGGTGTCGACGGCCTCCTCCTCAGTGCGGGCACCGGAGAGCCTCATGGTGTCGCGCGGGACCTGGTCATCGATACCGATACGCATCCGGCCCACAGCGTCCTCCGGTTCACGGGTGTGTCCAGGGACACCACCATGATGCCGGGGCGGCCGAGCCCTCGGGGGAGATCCGGCTGCGGGCGGTAGGATCCCCGTGTCCGGCGACAGGGAGGGCGGGCATGGAGCGCCAGGAGGACGGGCTGCCCGTCGACAGCGACATCGACGTGCACGTCCCCCGGCAGCGCCGCGAACTCGACCGCGCCCCGCGGCGCGTGCTCGCCGCGATCTCGCTCGGCGGGGCGCTCGGTGCGGTCGCCCGGCACGGGGCCGACACCGCACTGCCCGGGGGCGGCTTCGCCGTCTCCACCCTGTTCGTCAACGTCACCGGCTGCCTGCTCATCGGCGTCCTCATGGTGGTGGTCGCCGACGTCCTGCCGCGCCTGACCCTGCTCCGCCCCTTCCTGGGGGTCGGGTTCCTCGGCGGCTACACGACCTTCTCGACGCACATCGCCGACGCCCAGGGCCTGCTCACCGCAGGACAGGCCGCGATGGCACTGCTCTTCCTGGCGGCCAACCTGGTCGGCGGACTGACCGCGGCCTGGGCCGGGGTGGCCCTGACCGAGCGCCTGGCCGGGCGGCGCGGATGACCCTGCTCATGGTGGCGATCGGCGGCGCTCTGGGCGCGCCCCTGCGCTATCTCACCGACCGGTTCGTCCAGACGCACCACGACTCGGTGTTCCCCTGGGGGACGCACACGGCCAACGCGACCGCCTGCCTGCTCCTCGGGTCCGTCACGGTCCTGGCCCTCCCCGAGTGGGCCTACGCCATGGTCGCGACCGGGTTCCTCGGCGCCCTGTCCACCTACTCCACGTTCGGGTACGAGACCCTGCGGCTCATGCGGCGCGAGACCTGGTTCCTGGCGGTCGCCAACGTCCTGGCCTCCGTGGGGGCGGGGCTGGGCGGGGCGTTCGTCGGCGCGGCCGTCGCCGCCGCGCTCTGAGGCGGCCCGCCGCCCTTCTGGAGGGTTCGGGCGGTCTGGGGATAACCTGGCCTCCGTCGACCCGGAGGTTCTCGTTGGCCCTTGTTCCGCTCCAGTACCGCCTCGACGGTCCGCGGCACGCGCCCGTCGTACTCCTCGTTCCGCCCTTCGGCACGACGATGTCGGTGTGGGACCCCCAACTGCCCGCGCTGACCGGTCAGCGGCGGGTCCTGCGGATCGACCACCGGGGGCACGGCGTCTCCCCCGCCCCGAAGGGGCCCTACACAGTCGAGGAACTGGCGCTGGACGTCCTCCACCTGCTGGAGGAGCACGGGTTCTCCCGTGTCTGCGCGGTCGGCGCCGGTCTCGGCGCCTCGCTGCTGGTGTGGATCGCCGCCAACGCGCCGCGCACACTGGACCGGCTCGTGCTGGTCACCGCCGCCCCGCGCACACCGGAGTCCCACGACTGGGGCCGTGTCGCGTCCGAGGTCCGTGCCTCCGGTACCGCCGCCGTCGCGGAGGAGGTCGTGCTGCCCTGGTTCACCCCGGGCATGGCGGAGCGGCGACCGGAGGTGGTGGAGGGCTTCACCGAGGGGATCGGCGCACTCGACTCCGGGGCGTTCGCGTCCATCTGCGACGCCGTCGCCGACATGGACCAGCGCCACCTGGTGTCGGCGGTGCGCTCGCCGACCCTCGTGGTGTCGGCGGCGCACGACCCGCTGCTGCCACCGGGGCACGGCCGCAGGCTGGCCGACGGGATCGGTGACAGCCGGTTCGAGGTGGTCGACGGCGCCGCGCACCTGGTGGGGGTGGAGCGCCCCGAGCGGGTCTCCGAACTGCTGGCGGAGCACCTCGTCCACTGACGCTCAGCCGAGGTCGGGGACCAGGGGCCGGCTGATCTCCACCAGGTATCCGTCGGGGTCGCGGAAGTGGGCGGCCCGGATGCCCCACGCGGTCCAGTCCCTGGGGTCCAGGACCTGCCGTGCCCCGTTCGCCGTCAGCTTGGCCGCGGTTTCGTCGACGTCGTCGACCTCGAAGACCACCGCGATCCGGTCCTGGTGGGGGAGTTCGGGGTCGGCCATGTCGGTCTCCAGGGCCTCGGCCATCACCTCGCGCTGGTTGAGGGCCAGGCGCGTGCCGGAACCGACGTCGAACTCGGCGTAGCGGCTGGCGGTGTCCCCACGGAGGACGGGGAGGCCGATGGTCTCGGAGTAGAAGCGGAAGCACGCCTCGTAGTCGTTGACGAGGAGTCGGATGTAGCTGCAGCGCATGGAGCCTCCTGGCGGTCGCGTCCGGCGTCGGTCGGATCCCTACCCGTTCACCGGAACCATCGCCGTTCCCGGCCCCGCGCGCTCGGCGACGCGCCGAGAGGCCGGTACTGGACATGTCCAGATGTGGCCATATTGTCACTGTACTTCGTAATGTAGTACCTCTACTATCGATCACAGTGCAACAACGACGAAAGGAGGGAGGGGTATGACGGACGCATCAGCAGCACCGACGTCCAGAGCCGTGTCACAGGCGTCGGGAGAACCGGCGGACACCGTGATCCGGGTCAGCGGACTGCGGATGGCCTACGGCACCACCGAGGTGCTCAAGGGGGTGGACTTCACCGCCGCCCGCGGTGAGGTCGTTGCCCTGCTCGGACCCAACGGCGCGGGCAAGACCACCACAGTCGAGATCCTGGAGGGCTTCCGCAGGCGCTCCGGGGGCGAGGTGGAGGTCCTCGGCGCCGACCCCGCCCGGGGCGGAGAGGACTGGCGCGCCGGGATCGGCGTGGTCCTCCAGTCCTGGCGGGACCACGGCCGCTGGAAGGTACGCGACCTCCTGCTCCACTTCGGCCGCTTCTACGCCCCCTACTCCACACCCGACCACGTCCGGCCGCACGGGACCGACGCGCTCCTGGAGCGGGTCGGCCTCGCCGAGCACGCGGACCGGCGGGTCAACAAGCTCTCCGGGGGCCAGCGGCGCCGTCTGGACGTGGCGATCGGTGTCGTGGGCCGCCCCAGGGTCCTCTTCCTGGACGAGCCGACCGCCGGCTTCGACCCCGAGGCGCGCCGCGACTTCCACGCCCTCGTACACGACATCGTCGACCAGGACGACACCACGGTCCTGCTGACCACGCACGACCTGGACGAGGCGGAGAAGCTCGCCGACCGGATCCTGCTCCTGGCCGGCGGCACCATCGTCGCCGACGGCAGCGTCGAACAGTTGTCGGGCCTGGTCGAGCAGGACAGCGAGGTCTCCTGGCGGGTCGGGGGAAGGCGGCACGTGCACACCACCGCCCACCCGGCCCGCCACGTCGCCGAACTGTACGGCAAGCACGGCGCGGACTTGGCCGACCTCCGGGTCAGCAGGGCCTCGCTGGAGGACGTCTACGTGGAACTGGTCCGGCGCCACGAGTCCGGTGACGCTGACCTGGCCGCCCGCGAGTTCGTGAAGGGGATGCGGTGAAGAACGCCAGAGGCAACGCGGTCCGTGCGGGACTCTCCCGAGGGCTCCTGGAGTTCCGGGGGACCTTCACCAACCCCATGGACCTGTTCGGCTACCTGTACATGCCCGCCGTGTTCATCGTCCTGGGTGTCTTCTTCGCGGATGAGCGGGTCGACGACGCGCCCGTCCCCTACGGGGCGGTCTCCTACTCCGGCGGAGTGGTGCTCACCCTGATCGTCCTGGGGACGCTGACCGTCGCCCAGGTATTGGCGGCCGAACGCGAGGACGGCACGTTCCTGCGGGCCAAGGCCCTGCCGCACGGGATGATCGGCTACGGGGCCGCCAAAGCCTCTCACCTGGTGCTCATGTCACTGGTGGCGGTCGTGCTCATGGCGGTTCCGGGACTGTTCGTCGTGGAGGGCTTCGGCCCCCGGGACTGGGCCGCCGCGGTCACGCTCGTGTGGGTCTGCCTGCTGGGCCTGCTGGCCATGGCACCGATCGGGGCGATCGCCGGCGCGCTGCTGGGCAACCCCCGGTTCGTGGGGCTGATGATGGTCCCGATCATGGCCCTGGTCATGCTCTCCGGGGTCCTGTTCCCCATGGAACTGCTGCCGGACTGGGCGCTGACCGCCGCCCAGGTGCTGCCCGTCTACTGGCTGGGTCTCGGCGTGCGTGCGGGAACCCTGCCCGCCGACTACGCCGCGCTCGAACTCGCCGGGTCCTGGCAGTTGCCCGTGGTGGCGGCGGTCCTGGCCGCCTGGGCGGTGGTCGGGTGCCTGGTGGCTCCGGCCGTGCTGCGGCGCATGGCCCGCCGCGAGTCGGGGTCGCGCGTCCAGGCGGCCAAGGAGAGGGCGATGAAGCGTGCCTACTGATGACGGCGGAGGCGGCGCGGGCCGCAAGGGGCGGTCCGCGGTCGGCAACGGCGAGGCGATCTACAACCGGATCGCGATGCTGCGAGCCGAGCGGGGCGTGTCCCGCCGCGAGCTCTCCGAGGCGCTCGGCGTGCACTACCAGACGGTCGGCTACCTGGAGCGGGGCGAGTACAGCCCCAGCCTCCACCTGGCGCTGCGCATCGCCCGCTACTTCGAGGTGCCCGTGGAGGTGGTGTTCTCCACCGAGCCCTTCCCCCGTATCGGCCAGTGACCGCTCCTGAGGAACCGTTCAAGCCCGTGCTGTGGCTGGTCTACATGGCGCACACCGCGGTTCCCGCGCTCCGCCCGGCCTGGACGCAGCCCGACGAGGCCCCCGACGGCGAGGACGGGTAGGGCAGGGCGGTCGTGCGAGGCGGGCGGGTCCTGCTCCGGACCCGCCCGCAGGGGCCGTTCCGATGGGGCCGGGCAGGCGCATTCCCCCGTTCTCCTGCGGGAACAGAAAAATCTGATAGTCAGATATCATGGTGTGCATGCGTACGATCACCGCGACCGAGGCCGCGAGAAAGTTCTCGGATCTCCTGGACGCCATCGAGAGCGGCGAACGGGTGACCATCACGCGGGGCAGGACCCCGATCGCCGAGATCGGCCCGGCCAGGCGCCGGACCGGTGCCGATCTGCACGCGGCTCTGGAAGGCGTCGCGCCGCTGGACGATGACTTCGAGAAGGACATCGACGGGGCACTGGCCTTTCTCACGGACAAGGAGGCGGACCCGTGGGCCGACGCCTGATCCTGGACACCAATGTCCTGATCTCCTATGAGCGGTGCACCATCGACCGATTGATGTTCCATGAGGACGAGCTTGCGATCGTCGCGCTGACGGTCGCCGAGTTTCGGGTGGGCATCGAGATGGCGGGCACCGCCGCGCGGGCGGCCGAACGCTCCAGGGCGTTGACTGCCATCCTCGACAACGTGGAGGTCCTGGAGTACACGGAGGCGACAGCTGCACACCATGCGGCTCTGATCGCCTGTACCAAACGCAGCGGTACGCCCCGTGGCAAGCACGACCTCATCATCGCCGCGCACGCCGCACAGACCGGGCGGACCGTCGTGAGCCGCGACGCCAAGGCGCGCTTTGGCGACCTCCCCGGTGTCCTGGCCACGGGCGTCGAGTAGGCCCTAGAAGATGTCCGGGCCCGCCCAGCCGTAGGTGTCGCGCACGCGCACCCGCGCCAGCTCGTCTTCCGACAGCACTCGGGGCTCGCCGAACTGCCGGGCCCTCAGATAGGTGGCACTCAGCCAGTCCAGCAGGCGCAGGTTCTCCAGCGCGTGCTCCAGACCCCGGCCCAGGGCCACCCCGCCGTGGTTGGCGAGCAGCGCGGCGTCGCGCCCCTTGAGGGCCTTGGCCGCCTGGTCGGAGATCTCGCCGGTGCCGTAGGTGGCGTAGGGGGTCACCGCGATCACCCCGCCGAGGGCGGCGGCCCGGTGGTGTACCGGTGGCAGCTCCACCAGCACGGACGAGGCGGCGACGGTGTCGGCGGTGAAGGCGTTGACCACGGCCGTGACATCGCGCCCGTACTCGGCGGCCCCGCGGTGCACGGCCAGGTGCAGGGTGGCCTCCGCGGCCGGGTCGCGGCGCCCCTCCAGTACGCGCTCGTCGAGGGACATGACCGGGCAGTCGACGGGCTGGAGCTGGTCGAGGGCGACACCGTGGGGGGTGAGCACCACGAGGTCCCCGTTGCGGACGCTGACGGTTCCCGCCTCTCCCGGTGCGGAGCCGGCGGAGGCGGCGAGGTTGCGGGCGGTCAGGCAGACGTCACGGCGTTCCTGCTCAAGCAGCATGTGTTCCTCGGAAAGGCGGTCGTCGCGGTCCTGGGACCGCAGCGGGGACTGTCCGTTGAGGCCGGGGCGTGCGGTCGTCCGGGCCGGACGAGCAAGCTTAGGTATACCTAAATGTACGTCACATGACCGTCGTGTGTCGCCCCGCCTCGGGAAGTCGTCCGCGCGGACCCTCCCCGCGCCGACCGCGCGCGGAGTACGGTCGCCCTGGGGCGGAGCGCGCCCCGGCGGGGCCGAGCGGGAGGAGTCGGAGTGACGGAGACCACGTACGACTACGTGATCGTCGGCGGGGGCACGGCCGGGTCGGTGATCGCCGCCAGACTCAGCGAGGACCCCGCGACCACCGTCTGCGTCGTCGAGGGCGGGCCCGACGACCGCGACCACCCGAACGTGATCCGCCTCCGCGACTGGATGAGCGTCCTCGGCGGCGACCTCGACCTGAAGTACACCACCACCGAACAGCCGCGCGGCAACTCCCACATCGTCCACTCGCGGGCCCGGGTGCTCGGCGGCTGCTCCTCCCACAACACCCTCATCGGGTTCCGGCCCTTCGCGGAGGACCTCGACACGTGGGTCGCCCTGGGGGCGCAGGGCTGGGACAACGCCACGGTGCAGTCCTACGCCGACCGGATCAGGTGCGACATCGTGCCGGTCGCCCGCCAGGACCGCAACGCCATGGTCGCGGACTGGGTGGCCGCGGCCTCGGTGGCCACGGGCGTCCCGGTGGTCGAGGACTTCAACGCCCTGACCTCGCACGGCGGCGGGTTCTCCGGCGGGGCGGGCTTCCTGTCCATCGCCTACGACCCCTACACCGGCCACCGGTCCTCGGCCTCGACCGCCTACCTGCACCCCGTGATGGGTGTGCGCGAGAACCTCACCGTGATGCTGGAGACCTGGGCCGACCGGATCGTGTTCGACGGCGACCGGGCCACGGGTGTCAGCGCCGCCACCGCGTCTGGCGGGCGCGTCACCTTGCACGCCCGCGAGGAGGTCGTCCTCGCCGCCGGAGCCATCGACAGCCCCCGGCTGCTCCTGCTCTCGGGGGTCGGCGAGGCGGGGCAGTTGCGTTCGGTCGGCATCGACCCCCGCCACGACCTGCCGGGGGTCGGGGAGAACCTGCTCGACCACCCCGAGTCGATCATCATGTGGGAGACCGTGCGGCCGGTACCCCCGGAGACGGTCATGGACTCCGACGCGGCCCTGTTCGTGCGGCGCGACGCCTCAGACCCGCGCCCGGACCTGATGTTCCACCTGTACCAACTGGCCTTCGACGACCACACCCGGCGGCTGGGCTACGACACCCCGCCCGAGGGGCACGCGGTGTGCATGACCCCGAACGTCCCGCGGGCGCGCTCACGCGGCAGGCTCTTCCTGACCAGCGCCGATCCTGCGGTGGCGCCCGCGCTGGACTTCCGCTACTTCACCGACCCCGGCGGCTACGACGAGCGCACGATCGTCGACGGCCTCAGGATCGCCCGCGAGGTGGCCGCCACGGAGCCGTTCCGCTCCTGGATCAGGCGCGAGGTCGCCCCCGGCCCGGACGTGCGGACCGACGAGGAGCTGTCCGAGTACGGCCGCCGCGTGGCGCACACCGTCTACCACCCGGCCGGCACCTGCCGGATGGGCGCGGTCGACGACCCGGCGGCGGTGGTCGACCCCCGGCTGCGCGTGCGCGGCCTGCGCGGTCTGCGTGTCGCCGACGCCTCCGTGTTCCCGGCCCTGCCCACGCCGAACCCGATGGTGACGGTCCTGGCGTTGGGCGAGCGCGCCGCCGACCTCATCCGCGCCGACCGCGACCGGCCCTGACGGCCTTCCGGGCGGTGCCGCTGTGTCAGCCACGCCGTGACCACGGTGAGTGTGTGCCAGAGGGTGAGCTCTGTTACAGTACGACCGCTTCTGTGACAGGTAGGTGTGATGCGGACTCCAACCCCTCCACGACGATTCCGGAGGTGCCGTCGCTTCGGCGGCCTCCCGTTTCGCGACCTCGTGAACCGGGGTCCGGTGAACCTGCCGTCTCCCAGCGGGGCCCGGTGACGACGGCGTGCCGGCAGCCCTTGTGCTCTCTCTCCACAGCACCCCCGCCACGAGCGGTGTGTACGGTCGCTCGTTCCCCCGACGGTCCGGTGCCTCTCTGCTCACCGACCCATCTGGAACATCATGCCTCCCCGCTCGCTCAGCAACGTCCCCCTTCCCGACCAGTCGGCCATCGAGGCGGTCCGCATCTCCTGCTCGGAGCTGCCAGCCGGGTCGACCCTCCTGGCCGAACGCTTCTACCAGAACCTCTTCAAGATGGCCCCGGACCTGCGGAGCATGTTCGCCGAGAACCTGCACCCGCAGCACAAGCGCATGGCCGACGCCCTCCTCCAGGTCGTCCACTACCTGGACGCCCCGGACGACCTCGCGCACCAACTGCGCGTACTCGGCGCCCAGCACCGGCGGGAGTACGGGGTCGAACCCAGGCACTACCCCTACGTGGGCCGCGCCCTGATCCGCGCCGTCAGCGAGATCTCGCCGACCTGGTCCTCCTCGATGAGCTCCTCGTGGGTGCTCGTCTACGAGTGGATCACCGCCAACATGCTGGCCGGAGCCGAGGAGCCCGACCAGAGGGTGTCCGGAGCCGGTCGCGGCCGTGCCCGGCCCGCGCGGTCCTACCGCTGACCGCTCGCCACGCACCGCCCCCGCAGTCTTCCCGCTCCCGTAGCCCCTTCCCCCGACGCCACGAGGAATCCCCATGACGCGACAGGACCGGCCCGTTCCCGGAACGGAGGGCGAGCGCTACGTACAGGCGGCGCTCGGCAGTGCCGACCGTGCCGACCGCTTCTACCGGGACCAGATGCTCGACCACCTGAACCCGCGTATGCGCGAGTTCATCGCCCGGCAGGAGATGCTGTTCATCGCCACCTCCGACGGCAGGGGCGAGTGCGACTCCAGTTTCCGGGCGGGACCGCCGGGCTTCGTCCACGTCATCGACGAGTACAGCGTCGCCTACCCGGAGTTCCGGGGCAACGGCGTCCACGCCAGCCTCGGCAACATCACGGAGAACCCGCACGTCGGGATGATGTTCCTCGACTTCACCCGCGACCGGATCGGTCTGCACGTCAACGGGCGGGCCAGGCTGGTGGAGGACGGGCGGATCCGCGAGGACGTCCCGGGGCTCCCCCTGCCCCAGGTGCCCGGACAGCGGGCGCTGATCTGGACCCTGGTCCAGGTCGAGGAGGCCTACATCCACTGCCGCAAGCACATCCCCCACCTGCGCAAGGCCGGGCAGGACGAGGACTGGGGAACCGACGACGCCAAGAGCAAGGGCGGCGACTTCTTCGGGGCCAAGCGGACGTCGGGCCCCTGGGCGGAGCCACTGCGCGGTGAGCCCGTCGGACGCGCCTGACCACGAGGGGCTCCGGGCCCGCGGCCCGAAGCCCCTTCAGGGGCGGGGGCGCTCGTAGCGCAGGCGGCGGCCCACCCAGTACACGTTCACGCACGCGCCGATGAGGCCCGCCACCAACAGGACGGTCAGCCAGGGCTCACGGGCCCAGACCAGGGCCGCGACCGTCCCGGCCAGCAGTACCAGGGCGCCGAACACCGCCAGGACCAGCCGGAAGCCCAGAGCGCTCGCCGGGCGCTCGTGGCTGCCCAGGGGTCCCTTCAGCCGTCCGCGTCGCATGGTCTCCGCCTCCTCGCCTCGTCTCCCACTGTTCTACCGGTCCACGCTCTCCCCCTACCCGGCGGGTGCTGGAGGGCCTGGCAGGCGTCAGGGGTATTGTCTGTCAATTTTCTCATGCGCCTGACAATCTGGCTGTGGCGACTTATCTTGGGAAGTATGGACACAGAGGCCGAGGAGCACAGGATCACGATCCGAGAACTCCAGCGCAACGCCGCCGAGGTCTTTGATCGTGCTCGGCATGGTGAATCCTTCACTGTGACCAGACATGGACAAGTCGTCGGCCGTGTGCTTCCTCCCGATGCGGAGGAAGAAGCGCTGATGAGCGCCGTCGACCGCGGGTTGCTCGACCCTCACGTACTGGAAACTCTTCCCAAAGCGGGGGAGGCCGTAGGCATGCCCCGTGAGGAGTCCCCACCAGGTACGCGCCTGGCCACCGACGCCTTGACGGAACTGCGTGATGGAGACGGTCTGCGCTGATGTTCGTTTACCTTGACACGTGTGCAGTGCTCAAACTCTTCAAGGAAGAGGTTGAGTCCGAAGCACTGGAAGTCTGGTTGAACGGTCACGCCGAGCAGCGGCAGATCACCGGCTATCTGACACGGACCGAACTTCGGCGCGCCCTGCATGCGGTGGGCGCACAGCAGGAAACCATGGCGCGCGCTGATGGCTGGCTGTCTCAGGTGGCACACCTGCGTATGCCCGCTGCGGTGTTCGACACAGCCGGATCGATCGCCCCAGGATCACGCCTCAGGTCGCTCGATGCTTTGCACGTATCGTCTGCTCTCGGTTTGGGAGCCGCGTTGAGCTGGTTCGTGACCTACGACAAGCGCTTGGCGGAGGCGGCCGAAGTGGCGGGTCTTCCGGTCGCTGCCCCGGCTCCTTGAGTTCGCACCTTGTCCGCGGTCCACACATCGTCCATCAGAAAAGACAGTGGGGGAAGTCAGACGGATGAGTGTCTACCCTGACTGGCGGGGCAGTGGTCACCTGGAACGGGCGATCGAGACCGCCGGAGGAGAGCAGGCGTTCGAGGAGGCCGTGGAGCGGCTCTCGGCAGAGGCACGGACGTGGCGGTCGGACGTGCCGGAGGGGCGCGGGGGCGCCGTGCGGCGCCCCCGCGCGGGTGCTACACGCCGTCCATGAGGGCGGGCAGGGTGGACTCGTAGGCGGTGCGCAGCTCGGGCAGGGGCACCTCCACGGCCCCGGCCGGGTGCGTGAGCGCCAGGGCGTCGCCGCCCACCGTGCCGATCGCGGCCGCGGGCACGCCGTGCTCGGCGGCCAGCGCGAGGAAGGCCTCCCGGTGCTCCGGAGCCACCGACACGATCGCCCGCGCGCCGGATTCGCTGAACAGGGCGGTGAACGCATCGCCCTCCAGCTCCACCCGCACGCCCCGGCCGCCGTGCAGCGCCGACTCGGCGAGCGCGACCGCCAGACCGCCGTCGGAGAGGTCGTGGGCGGCGTCGGCCAGGCCGCGGTCGGCGGCCGTGGCCAGGACCTCGCCCAGCGCGGCCTCGGCGGCCAGGTCGACCCGCGGGGGCAGTCCGCCCAGGTGGCCGTGGACCACGTCGGCCCACGCCGAGCCGCCGAACTCCGCGCGGGTCTCGCCGAGCAGGAACACGGTGGCGCCGTCGGTGCGAAAGCCCGACCGCAGGCGGTTCCGGACGTCGTCGATCACGCCGAGCACGCCGATCACCGGGGTCGGGTTGATCGCCACGTCACCGGTCTGGTTGTAGAAGCTCACGTTGCCGCCGGTCACCGGCGTGCCCAGCTCCTGGCAGGCGTCGGCTAGGCCCCGGGTGGCCTCGGCGAACTGCCACATGACCCCCGGGTCCTCGGGCGAGCCGAAGTTGAGGCAGTTGGTGACCGCGAGCGGCCGGGCACCCGTGGCGGCGACGTTGCGGTAGGCCTCCGCGTACGCGAGCTGCGTCCCCGTGTACGGGTCCAGGCGCGTGAAGCGGCCGTTGCCGTCGGTGGCCAGGGCCACGCCCCGGTGCGAGTCGTCGGACACGCGGATCATGCCGGAGTCGTGCGGGGCCGACACGACGGTGTCGCCGCGCACGTAGCTGTCGTACTGCTGGGTGACCCACGCCGGGTCGCCCACGCCAGGTGCGCCCAGGACCCGCAGCAGTTGTCCGCGCAGCCCCGCGTCGTCGGAGGGGCGCGCCAGGGCGGCGGCGTCGTCTGCCTGGAGCGCGTCCTGGGAGGCGGGGCGGGCGTAGGGGCGCTCGTAGACGGGTCCCTCGTCGGAGGCGGTCCGCGGCGGCATGTCCACCACGGTCTCACCGTGCCAGGTCATCACCAGCCGGCCGCCGCGCTCGGCCTCCTCGGGGGTGACGTCGGTTACCTCGCCGATCTCCGTGGCGAGGATCTGCCACTTGTCGCAGACGGCGAGGAACTCGTCCATCTTCGCCGGTTCGACGATCGCCATCATGCGTTCCTGCGACTCACTCATGAGGATCTCCTCGGGCGTGAGCCGGGGGTCGCGCAGCGGGACGCGGTCCAACCGGATGTCCATACCGCCGGTGCCGCCCGCGGCCAGCTCCGTGGTCGCGCAGGAGACGCCCGCGGCACCTAGGTCCTGGATGCCCACGACCAGGTCCCGGCCGTACAGCTCCAGGCTGCACTCGATGAGCAGCTTCTCCATGAACGGGTCGCCGACCTGCACGCTCGGCCGCTTGGCGTGCGATTCGTCGTCGAAGGTGGCGCTGGCCAGCACGGAGGCGCCGCCGATGCCGTCGGGGCCGGTGGTGGAGCCGAACAGGACCACCTTGTTGCCCGGCCCGGGGGCCTGGGCCAGCTTGATGTCCTCGTGCCTCATCACGCCCACGCACAGGGCGTTGACCAGCGGGTTGCCGATGTAGCCCGCGCCGAAGCCGATCTCGCCGCCGATGTTGGGCAGGCCCAGGCAGTTGCCGTAGAAGGAGATGCCGGAGACCACGCCGGGCAGGACGCGCTTGGTGTCGTCGGCGTCGGCGGGGCCGAACCGCAGCGCGTCCATCACCGCCACTGGACGGGCGCCCATCGTGAGGATGTCGCGGACGATGCCGCCCACGCCGGTGGCCGCGCCCTGGTGCGGCTCCACGTACGAGGGGTGGTTGTGTGACTCGATCTTGAACGTGACGGCGCGCCCGTCGCCCACGTCCACCACTCCGGCGTTCTCGCCCATGCCGACGAGCAGGGCGTCGCTGGCGGGCGCCTTCTCGCCGAACTGGCGCAGGTGCACCTTGGAGGACTTGTACGAGCAGTGCTCGCTCCACATGACGGAGTAGATGGCCAGCTCGGCGGAGGTGGGGCGGCGGCCCAGGATCTCGCGGACCCGCTCGTACTCGTCCTTGGCCATGCCCAGTTCCGCGTAGGGCTGGGCGGTGTCCGGGGTGTCGATCGCCGTGGCGACGGTGTCGAGGCCGGGTACTTCAGACATGGGTGGTTCCGTTCGGGTGTGCGGATGTGGGCCCGGCCGGGTGCGTCCGCCGACCGGCGCGTCAGACGTGGTCACGATGCGGGGGGTGCGGCTCCGGCCAGCATGAGGAGCGCGGGCGCGTCCTGTGCCGAGTGGTCGGAGGAGTCGGTCACGAGCACCTGCCCGTCCGTGAGGAAGGTCTCGCCAAGGGGCACGTCGTCGGGCGACTCGGCCCCCTCGGGGAGGAGCTGTCCCCAGTCGGCGTCGAGCAGGTGGCGGTAGACCGACTCGATCGCCTCCTCGGAGTCGGGGACCGGCTCGCCGCCGTCGGTGACGACCTGGACCAGGCGGAAGCACTCGGCCCGGGTGCACTGGACGTCCTCGGTGTCGTCGGAGGCGTAGGCCAGCCCTTCGGGGGGCTCGCCCAGGACGTCGACGTCCGGGGCCTCCAGGGGGGAGGCCGACGTCGGCGCCTCGGCGGGGGAGGTGACCGGCGCCCGGAAGGAGCTGAACAGGCCCCACAGTCCGGAGAGGACGAGGCCGGTGACGACCACCACCGCCAGTACGACCTTGAAGCGGCGGGAGCGCAGCAGCGTCATCATGGCGAGGACCGTCCCCTGTCGGTGCGTGGGTGTGCCGGTGTCAGGCGTGCGCCGGGGCTTCGGCGGCCAGGTGCCCGAGGATCGAGGTGAAGAACCCGAGACCGTCCGTGGACGGTCCCGTGAGCGCCTCGACGGCGTGCTCCGGGTGCGGCATGAGTCCGACGACGTTGCCGTGCTCGTTGGTGATGCCGGCGATGCCGCGGCGCGAGCCGTTCGGGTCGCCGCCGACGTAGCGGACCACGACGCGCCCGGAGGCCTCCAGTTCGTCCAGGGTCTCCTCGTCGGCGACGTAGCTGCCCTCGCCGCTCTTGAGGACCACCAGGACCTCCTGGCCCCCGGTGTAGTCGCCGGTCCAGGCGGTGCCGGTGTTCTCCACGCGCAGGACCTGGTCGCGGTTGACGAACCGGAGCGAGGAGTTGCGGGTGAGCGCGCCGGGGAGCAGGTGGCTCTCGCACAGGATCTGGAAGCCGTTGCAGATCCCCAGCACGGGCAGGGCGCCCGAACGCGCGGCCGGGACGAGTTCGGACATCAGGGGCGCGAAGCGGGCGATGGCACCGCAGCGCAGGTAGTCGCCGTAGGAGAAGCCGCCGGGCAAGACGACGGCGTCCACGCCCCTGAGGTCGGCGTCGGCGTGCCACAGCGCGACGGGTTCGGCGCCCGACAGCGCGACGGCGCGTGCGGCGTCCTTGTCGTCGAGGGAGCCGGGGAAGGTGACGACGCCCACACGGGCTGCCATGAGCACACTCCGGGTCTTGTCGTGTCCTCCGCGCGGGAGGACCGGGTGGTGGAACGAGGCGGGGCGGACGCCCGGCGGACCGCTGGGCGACGGTGTGTCCGCACCTGGCAGCGTACCCGCTCACCTGTGTTCGGGTGCGGCGCTCACCCGGGTTCGGGGCGGTCGGCCCGTGCGGTGCCCTCCGGCCGGTGTGCGGCGGCGCGGGCGGCGGGGCGGGTGCCTCGTCCGTTCACAGGGCGGCGTGGGCGGCGGTGGGCGGGTGCAGCGGCCTGGCCCGGTCCTCTCCGTCGCACCGGGTGAGGTGCTTGCGCAGCAGGACCGTGGTGCGCTGCGTCTCACTGAAGTCGACCTCGTCCATCAGGTGGTGCATGAGGAAGACGCCCCGCCCCGATTCGGCGCTGAGCCGGGGGAGGGGCTGGTGTTCGAGGTACAGGCGCCGGGGCAGGGCCGTGCCCTCGGGGAGCCTCCCCTTGTGGGAGATCCGCATCTCGCACAGGTAGGGGGCGAGGGTGGCCTCGACCCGGTAGTGGTGCGCGGCGCCCGCGTGTTCGACGGCGTTGGCGCAGGCCTCGGAGGTGGCCAGGAGAACGTCGTCGACGCAGTCCTGGCACATGCCGGAACGCTTCAGGAGGGAACCCAGAACATCGCGTACGACGGAGACCGTGTAGGCCTGGCGGGGGAGTGAGATCGAGAACAGGGCGTCCATCCGCGCACCTCCCAACGTCCGAAGAGTCATCGTTCCGGCACGTTAAGGAGCGTTCCCGAGGCCAGAAGGTGCAAAACGAACATCAGGTGTCGATCCAGGTCATGTGCGTCCGATTGTTGACACACGCACCGCCCGCGGATGTGTTCCCGATCCCGTTCCCCGGGTGGGCGGGAGAGGGGGCCGCGCCGAAGGCGGCGTTTGAGGGTGGTGGTGGGTGACGGGCAGGAGAGGGGGCCGCGCCGAAGGCGGCGTTTGAGGGTGGTGGTGGGTGACGGGCGGGCACGG
>NZ_JBHMIV010000034.1:0-56436 GCF_048060475.1 Nocardiopsis sp. LOL_012
GGCGTCTTCGTCGTCGCTACCGCCCCTGCTCGTTCCTCGCAGCGGCGGAGACTCCTCCTGCGGAGGCCGCTCGCGCTGCTTGCGCCGGTGGCCTGTCGGATGGACGGGGGGTGCTCAACCGGTGCCGGGCGAAGTGGGGTGGGAGAGGGCCGTTAGGGTGGGGGAGCGTGAGTGACACTCTGATCGTGGTGGGCGCCGCCATCATCCGTGACCATCGGGTCCTGGCCGCCCAACGGGCCGCACCCGAGGCCCTGCGCGGTCGCTGGGAGTTCCCGGGCGGCAAGGTCGACGGCGGGGAGTCCCCCGCCGAGGCGCTCACGCGCGAGTGCCGGGAGGAACTGGGCGTCACCGTCCGGCCCCTGCACCGGGTCGGCACCGAATCGCCCTTCCCCGCCTCAAGGGACGGGCACACCCGCCCCGCCGTGTTCCAACTGTGGCGGGCCGATCTGGTCGAGGGCGAGCCCGAGGCACTGGAGCACCTGTCCCTGCGCTGGGTCCGTGTCGACGAGTTCGCCGACCTCGACTGGCTGCCGGTGGACGTCCCCTTCCTGGAGCCGCTCACCACCCTGTTGACCACCCCCGGTCAACCATTCTGACCTGCACGTTTCCCAACCAGTCGGCTCTTACCGCATAAACTGGCAACGGGCCGTGGCACTCTGCGGTCTCTTCCCAGTATCAGGAGATCGAGACTTTCCCATGTCCAGCGCTACGCCCGTCGAGGGCTCCGCACGCCGCAACGACCTGCGCAACGTCGCCATCGTCGCCCACGTGGACCACGGCAAGACCACCCTCGTCGACGCCATGCTCTGGCAGTCCGGTGTGTTCCGTGACAACCAGGACGTCGACGAGCGCGTGATGGACTCCAACGACCTGGAGCGCGAGAAGGGCATCACCATTCTCGCCAAGAACACGGCCGTCCACTACACCACGCCCGAGGGCGAGGACGTGGTCATCAACATCATCGACACCCCCGGCCACGCCGACTTCGGTGGCGAGGTCGAGCGCGGCCTGTCGATGGTGGACGGGGTGGTGCTGCTGGTCGACGCCAGTGAGGGCCCCCTCCCGCAGACCCGCTTCGTCCTGCGCAAGGCACTGGCCGCCAAGCTCCCCGTCATCCTCGTCATCAACAAGGTCGACCGGCCCGACAGCCGGATCGCCGAGGTCGTGGACGACACCTACGAGCTGTTCATGGACCTGGACGCCGACGAGTCGCAGATCGAGTTCCCCATCGTCTACACCTGTGCCCGCGACGGCAAGGCCTCGCTGGAGCGCCCCGGCAACGGCGAACTCCCCGACAACGACAACCTCGTCCCCCTGTTCAGCACCATCCTGGACACCATCCCGGCGCCCGAGTACACCCCCGGAGCCCCCCTCCAGGCCCACGTCACCAACCTGGACGCCTCCCCCTTCCTCGGCCGCCTGGCGCTGTGCCGCGTCCAGCAGGGCGAACTGCACAAGGGCCAGCAGGTCGCGTGGATCCGCGGCGACGGCACCACCCAGCAGGTCAAGATCACCGAACTGCTCATGACCGACGGCCTGGATCGTCAGCCCGCGGAGAAGGCGGGTCCGGGCGACATCGCCGCCATCGCCGGCATCCCGGAGATCATGATCGGGGAGACCCTCGCCGACCCGGAGGACCCGCGCCCGCTCCCGCTCATCACCGTGGACGAGCCCGCGATCTCCATGACCATCGGCACCAACACCTCGCCCCTGGTCGGCAGGGTCAAGGGGGCCAAGGTGACCGCCCGCCTGGTCAAGGACCGCCTGGACCGGGAGCTCGTGGGCAACGTCTCACTGCGCGTCCTGCCCACCGAGCGCCCCGACGCCTGGGAGGTGCAGGGCCGCGGCGAGCTGGCGCTGGCCATCCTCGTCGAACAGATGCGCCGCGAGGGCTACGAGCTCACCATCGGCAAGCCGCAGGTGGTCACCCGCGTCATCGACGGCAAGAAGCACGAGCCCGTCGAACGCCTCACCGTGGACGCCCCCGAGGAGTTCCTGGGCGCCATCACCCAGCTCCTCAGCGTCCGCAAGGGCCGCATGGAGAACATGGTCAACCACGGCACCGGCTGGGTGCGCATGGACTGGCTGGTGCCCTCCCGCGGGCTCATCGGCTTCCGGACCGAGTTCCTCACCGAGACCCGCGGCACCGGCATCGCCCATCACGTGTTCGAGAAGTTCGAGCCGTGGTTCGGTGAGCTGCGTACCCGCCCCAACGGCTCGCTGGTCGCCGACCGGGCCGGTGTCGCCGTCGCCTTCGCGATGTTCAACCTCCAGGAGCGCGGCACGCTCTTTGTCGAGCCCACCACCGAGGTGTACGAGGGCATGATCGTCGGCGAGAACTCGCGCGCCGACGACATGGACGTCAACATCACCAAGGAGAAGAAGCTCACCAACATGCGCTCGGCCACCGGCGACGAACTCGTCCGCCTGGTGCCGCCGCGCAAGCTGTCCCTGGAGCAGGCCCTGGAGTTCTGCCGCGAGGACGAGTGCGTCGAGGTCACCCCGGAGAACGTGCGCATCCGCAAGGTCGTCCTGGACCAGAAGGAGCGCGCCCGGATGACGGCCCACCGCAAGCGCCAGCAGCAGTAGGCCCCCTCGCCCACCGCGGGCGGTCCGCCGTCGGCGGACCGCCCGCGAGGTGTTTCTGGGCAGGTCAGAGGGGTAGACCGCTTAGAGCGATGAAGTCGGTGCCTTCGTGTCCTCGATGCGGGCGCTCGGTTCACCCCCCGGGGTTGTGGACGAGCGCCTGGCAGTGTGACATCCACGGCCCGGTGGCGCCCCTTCAAGGGGTGAGAGCCCCCGGGGTGAGCAGTCTGGAAGCGATCCTGCCACAGGCGCACGTGCCGCTCTGGGTCCCCTGGCCGCTGCCCACCGGGTGGGTGGTCACCGGGTTCGCCGAGGTCGGCGACGAGCGCACCGGCACGGTGGGCGCCGCCGTGGCCCTGTCCGGCCCTGCCCCGCTGGGCGGCGTCGGTGAGGCCGTGATCGTCGCCGAGGACCCGGGGGTGGGCCTGGGGGCGCGGCTGGCCGACCTGGACGGCCCCGACCCCGGAGACGGGTTCGACGGCGCGGCGCCCGACGCCAAGGTGCGCTTCGACGGCCACGAGATCGCGCTGTGGAACCTCGACGTCGGCCGTGAGCGGGCGGTCTACGCGGGCGAGGCGCTCGCCCACTGGCTGTGGATCGTGTTCGCCTCACCCGACACCGGCATGCTCATGTGCGAGATCAGCGCGCTGCGGGACCTGCGCGACCTCAAGGACGGCGGTATCGCGTTCGAACCGCCCTTCGGAGCGCTCAGCCCCTTCCTGACCCGGGGGCTGGCCGCGGAGGGCTGACACCGCGCACCGTGTCGGCCGCCGGCCCGCGTACAATCGCCCGGTGACCCGAATCGACCTGCACTCCCACAGCTCCGTCTCCGACGGGACGGACACCCCCGCCGACGTCATCGGGCACGCGGTGGCCGCCGGCCTCGACGTCCTCGCCCTGACGGACCACGACACGGTCGGCGGTATCGGCGAGGCGGCCGAGCACCTGCCGCCGGGGTTCACCCTCGTTCCTGGGATGGAGCTCTCCTGCGCCTACGCGGGCTCCAGCGTCCACCTGGTCTCCTACCTGTTCGACCCCGAGCACCCCGTCCTGGCGGCGGAACTGCGCAGGATCCGCTCCGACCGGGCCTCGCGCGCCGAGGAGATGGTGGCCCTGCTGCGCGAGCATGGGGTCGACGTCTCGATGGAGCGGGTCCTGCGGATCGCCGGGGCGGGCAGGGACGAGTACGCCGACGCCAACACGATCGGCCGACCGCACCTGGCGCGCGCGATCGTGGAGGCGGGGGCCGCCCGGGACGTGCAGGACGCCTTCGACCGGTGGATCGGCTCGGGCGGCCCCGCACACGTCGCGCGGTACGCGCTCGACCCGGTGCGCGCCGTGGAGCTGGTCCGGGCCGCGGGCGGCGTCTGCTCGCTGGCCCACCCGGCGCGGGCCGAGGGCGCGCTCACCGGCAGCGTCCCGGTGGAGCTGGCCGAGCGCATGGCGGCCGCCGGGCTCGGCGGCATCGAGGCCGACCACCCCTCGCACAACCGTGCGCAGACCAAGGAGTGGCGGGGTGTGGCCGCCGACCTGGGGGTGGTGGTCACCGGCTCCAGCGACGACCACGGGACCCTGACCGGCCGCCGTCTGGGATGCCGGACCACCGATCCGGAGGCGTTCGAGCGGCTCGTGGCGCCCGCGACGGGCGCCTCCCTCGTCAGCGGGTGACGCGGGTGATCCAGGCGTTCGATAGCGTACGGACCACAACGTGACGCACGTGACAACGGTCGCGATCCCCATCTGGATGATTCGAAAGGTCTGAGCCGTGTTCTGGAAGCGGAAGCCGAAGCAGAAGGACGACGAGTCCACCGAAGCAGCGGCCGAGGCCGCGGTGGACGTCGAGGAGGAGGCCGAGGAGGCCGGCTCCGAGGACACGGAGCAGACGTCGGCCGAGACCGGGGAGAGGGCCGACACCGGTAAGGAGGACGCCGGGGAGGACGGTGCCCCGGAGGGGGAGAGCGCCTCCGGCGAGGATGCGGCCGAGGACGACGCCGGGGACGTGTTCGCCGACGACTCCGAGGAGGTCGGCGTGACCGGCCCCGACGACGGCATCACCCGGGTGCGCACCTCCGGCACCTTCGAGTTCGACGGCGAGAGCTACGAGGTCGTCGCCAACACGTGGATCGTCGACGCAGACGAGGACGGCGTCGTCGTCATCGACCCCGGATTCGACGCCGAGGCGATCCTCGAAGCCGTCGGCAAGCGCGAGATCTACCTCGTGGCCTGCACCAACGCCTACGCCCCGCACATCGCGGGCGCGATCGCGGTCGCGGAGGAGGGGGAGGCCGACATCGCCCTGCACCCCCGCGAGATGCGGCTGTGGCGCCGCTACCACGGCGCCGAGCACCGACCCGAGATCGAGGTGGAGGGCGAGGGCTCCTTCCAGATCGGCGACCTGCACATCGACGTCCTGGCCCTGCCCGGCAGCTCGCCCGGAACCGTCGGCTACTACGTCAGCGCGCTGGACGCCGTCTTCAGCGGGGACACCCTCCGCAAGGGCGAGCCCGGCATGGTGGGCGACACCTACATCGACTACACCACCCAGCTCGCCTCCATCGGCGAGCGGCTGCTGTCACTGCCGCCCACCACGCGCATCCTGCCGGACCGCGGCCCCGCCACGACCTCGGGCGCCGAGTCCAAGAACTTCGACGACTGGGTCTGACCCGGCCTCCGTGCGACGTGCCGCGGCGCCCTCCGGCGGCGCGGCACACGCGTGTTCGGGGAGGCCGTCAACGGCGTCCCACGGACTCCGTCTCGTTCCAGAAGGCGGTGAGCGCGCTCGACGTGGTCTCCGGGGCCTCCACGTTGGGAGAGTGCCCGGCACCGGGTACCACCAGGCGTCGGGCGCCCATCCGCCGGGCCATGTCGTCCTGTTCCGCGGGCGTCCAGGCGTCGTCGTTCTCGCCGTAGAGCACCATCGTCGGCAGATCCAGCGCGGCCAGTTCGTCGACGCGGTCCGCCGCGCCGAGCAGGTCTTCGGCCATGCGCACGTACCCCAGGGCGCTGCTGGACAGGGTCCGCTCCTTGAGGAAGGCGCGGATGCCGGGATCGTCGGTGCGGCTCTGGAGTTCGAACTCGAAACGCTCGTTCCACAGTTCTGTGAGGCGTTCGCTGGTGGGGTCGGGGGACAGCGCGGCGATGAGGCCGCGTGCGCTTTCCGAGCGCTGCCCGTCCAGACGGCCCGGCCCGCTGCACAGGAGGGTGAGCGAGGCCAGTTCGGTCCGCTCCGCCAGAGCGGCCTCACGGGCCACGAGACCGCCGAAGGAGTGGCCCACCAGGTGGACCGGTGTGCCGCCGCCGATGTCGTCGACGGCCTCGGCGACCACCCCGCCGAGCGAGGCGAGGCGGTAGTCGGGGGAGGGCACCCCCGGGGGCGGGGTGAGGGTCTCCGGCCCGGGAGACTCGTAGGTGCCGGGCAGGTCGATCGCGACCACCTCCCGGCCGACCTGGGCCAGGCTCTGGAGGAGGGCGATGAAGTCCTCCTTGCTGCCGGTGTAGCCGTGCACCAGGACGGCGGGCGCCAGGTCGGTGCCGCCGGAGGTGGGCAGAGCGCGCAGAGCCGCCAGCGGACCGTAGGACAGGTGGAGGTCCGCTCGCCGCACTCCGGGCGGCAGATCGAGGAACTTGGGTGTACTCACGTCGGGTCACCTTAGAGCATGCGCGGCGCCGTGGTGCGGGCTCCCGCCTGTGGGCGTTCGCCCCGGCCCGCGGTGCCCCCGCACCCTGACGGCCGTGTTCAGGGCGCGGCGGGAGCGGAGCCGGTCAGGTGTTCTCCGGGTCGCGGCGGGTGGCACCGCCACGGGTGCGGCGCCGGCGGCGGACCCGCTTGGGGGCCTCTTCGGAAGCGGCCCCCAGCGCCGGGCCGCCGTCGGCGGGGACGTCCGGGGCCTTCTGCGCGGCGGGGGCGGCGGTCTGGTTCACCGCCGTGCCGCCGCGGGTACGGCGCCGGGCGCGGTTCCTGCTGCGGCCGCGGCTCTCACCGCGTCCTTCGGTGCTGTTCTCGCTGCGGTCCCCACCGCGGCGTCCGCCCCCGGAGCGGCCGCGTCCACCGCGGCCCCCGCGCTCGCCGCGAGGCCCCCCGGTGTCGCCGATGTCCTCGACTTCCTCGGCCTCCAGACCGGCGTGCGTGCGCTTCTCCACCGCGAGTCTGCCCTTGGTCCCCTCGGGGATGTCCAGGGCGGTGAAGAAGTGGCCGGAGGTGGAGTAGGTCTCCTCCGGGTCCGGGAAGGGCAGGTCCAGGGCGGTGTTGATGAGCTTCCAGCGCGGCATCTCCTGCCAGTCCACGAACGTGACCGCGGTGCCGCTGCGCCCGGCCCGGCCGGTGCGGCCGATCCGGTGCGTGTAGGTCTTCTCGTCATCGGGCGTCTCGTAGTTGACCACGTGCGTGACGTGGTCGACGTCCAGGCCCCGGGCGGCCACGTCGGTGGCGACGAGGATGTTGATCTTGCCGTTGCGGAAGGCGCGCAGGGCCCGTTCGCGCTGGCTCTGTCCGAGGTCGCCGTGGACGGCCGCCGCGGCGAACCCGCGTGTCTTGAGGTCTCCCGCCACCCGGTCGCAGGCGCGCTTGGTCTGGCAGAACACCATGCTCTGCTCGTGGTCGCGCGCCTGGAGCAGGCGGGCGAGCATCTCGATCTTGTCCATCTGGTGGGTGCGGAACGCGTGCTGGGTGATCCGCCCGGTGATGGAGGAGCCGTCGATCTCGTTGTCGTCACCGGCCCGGATATGGGTGGGCCGGCTCAGGTACTTGCGCGACAGGGAGACGATCTCGCTCGGCATGGTGGCCGAGAAGAGCATGGTCTGCCTCCCCTCCGGGGTCTTGCCGAGGATGCGCTCGATGTCGGGCAGGAAGCCCAGGTCGAGCATCTTGTCGGCTTCGTCCAGCACCACGGCCGAGACCTCGTCGAGCCGCAGGTGCTTCTGCTTCTCCAGGTCGAGAAGGCGCCCCGGGGTGCCCACGACCACGTCGGCGCCCTCCTTGAGGCCGTTGATCTGCGGCTCGTAGGAGCGGCCTCCGTACACGGTGAGGATGCGCAGACCGTTGCGCTTGCTCGCGGTGGTCAGGTCCGCGGCGACCTGGATGGCCAGCTCGCGGGTGGGGACCACGACCAGGGCCCGGGGGCGCTTGGTCGAGCCCGGGGAGGACTGCGCCCGCTGGAGCAGCGGGAGCCCGAAGGCCAGGGTCTTGCCGGTACCGGTCCGGGCCTGGCCGATGATGTCGCTGCCGCCCAGGGCGATCGGCAGGGCCTGTTCCTGGATGGGGAAGGGTTCGATGATGCCCTCGGCTTCGAGGGCGTCGGCGATCTCGGTGGTCACACCGAGGTCGCGGAAGGTCGTCGTGGGTTGCGTCGTCTCTTGTGTGCTGCTCAGGGCTCAAGCCTCCATTTCGGCCGGCCGGGCGTTGGCATGGCCGCGGCGGGGTGCGGTCGCGGGCGGCTCGTCGGCCGCCACGGGGGCGCGGCACATCCGGTGCCCGGCCGTCTGTGGCCGGGTGCGGTGGCGCTGCCGCCTGGAACCGTGCGGATCGGGACGCTGCCCGTCCGCGGAGCGGTTCCACCCGCGGTCTGTCGTTCGTGTACGAGGGGTCCGTCCCCACGTGGTGAGGGGCGCTTCGAGGTCCGCGGCTGCTGTACAGCCCGGCACCGAACGCCTGCCGTGGTGCGCGGCGACCGCCCCCGATGGGGTGGGGATGGTCACGTCGTCCGCGCACGTGGGTCATCACGCGGAGTCTAGCCCGTGACGTGCCCGGTGGACACCGTGGTTCACCGGGCTGTGGACGGCGATGGACCTACCCGTTCCCAGCCGGTGCAACCGTGGCGGGCCCGTGTTTAGTCCCTGGTGCGGAGCGCCGCGCTGCCGGGCGCTACCCTGGCGGGCATGACCACAGGCTCTTCCGTCGAGCCCGGCGTGATCGATCTCCTCGGTTTTCTCGCCTGCGCCGAACTCGACGCCTTCTTCCGTCTGGCGGACGACGCCGCCGCGGCCCCCACCCTCCGGGCGAAGGGGCGGCTGGCCGCGCTCGCCGCCGCTGAGCAGGAGCACTACCAGGAGATCCGGAGCCGGTTGGCCGATCTCGGCGTCGACCCGGAGGAGGCCATGGCGCCCTTCGTCGACGTGCTCGACCGGTGGCGGGCGCGCACCGAGCCGCAGAACTGGGCGGAGCGCCTGGTCAAGGCCTATGTGGCCGACGGCATCGCCGGGGACTTCTACGCGAAGGTGGCCGCGCTCGCCGACGATGAGACGCGCGCCCTGGTCGACGGGGTGCTCTCCGAGGCCGGGAGGGCCGATTTCGTGGCCGCCGCGGTGCGGGAGGCCCTGGAGGAGGACCCCAAGGCGGCGGGCCGCCTGGCCCTGTGGGCCCGGCGTCTGGTCGGGGAGGCCCTCAGCCAGGCGCAGGAGGTGGCCGTGGACCGGCCCGCCCTGGCCGCGCTCCTGGCCCGCGGCGCGGGCCAGGACGACGGGGACGGTGTCGACCCCTCCGGGGTGGGCGACCTGGCCGCCGTCAGCAGGATGTTCGCCTCCCTGACCGAGGGGCACACCGGGCGCCTGCGTGCGATGGGCCTGACGGATTAGGGGAGCGCGTTCGCCGTCGCGGCAGGTCGTCCGTCGTGGCCGGGCCGGGTAAATTTCCACCGTCCGATGACGATTCCTTGGTCGAAGCACATATAGTCGATGACGTTTCCCGTCCCCAGACCATCCCGAGTTAGGTACTTCCATGACCCGTGGGACCTCCGTGCGCCACCCACTGGCCGGGCTCACCCGTGACTTCCACAGGATCGGCCCGCTGGCCTCCCCGGTCGAGCCGGGTATGGCCGCTGAGCTGGACCAGCACGCCACCGACGTGTGCCGGGCGATCGACGGTTCGGGTACCGGTCTCACCGCGCACAGCCTCGGGACCTACCTGCACGGCTTCCTCGACGGGTGCCTCGAACGGGGCTGGGACTCCGAGGCCGTCGAGTACGACTGGGAGACCCTGCGCATCCTCGCCATCTGCCGTCTGGCCAAGGAGCGCGGTTTCGTCCGCTAGGTTGGTCCCATCCGCGGGCGGAGGCGATCCGAGCCGCGACCGCCGCGTGAGCACCGGCCCGGTCGGTTCTCCGGCGAAAACCGGGCCCCAGGCGTAGGCTGAAGGCGTCCCGGCGGCGATCGTTGGTCGGCTGAGGCCCCGCGCACCGCGCCCGGCCCAGCGCCCCCGCGGAGAGCAACGTGGGATCCGCGGTGTCCAACCGGCCCGGTCGGGCCGGGTCACCGCGCTTGGCGGAGCGGCCCGAGCGGTCGCGAGAAAGGAATGCGAATGAGGAGCGGTCGGCATGGGGCGGCGCGCCCACCGGTCGGCGTCCTGATCCAACAGGACCGCGTCGACTTCGCGCTGTTCGCACTGATCATCGTCGTCGCACTGCTGTCGATGGTCTTCAGCGGTCCGGGGAGCGCGGTCTTCTGGCTGGCGTTCGTCCCGATCATCGCCACGGGGGTCCTGGTGTTCCGCAGGATCGAGCACCTGTCGCGCCTGGAGCTGCGCGACGCCGACTTCCTCTGAGGCCCCGGCGGACGACGATGCGAGGGCGGAGCCCCGCGGCCCCGCCCTCTACCTGTACCTGCATCCTTTTCCCGTGGCCGACGGGTACGGCCGCGGGCTTCTGCCCGGCTACAGCGGGAAGTCCTCTCCTCCGCGCTGGCCGGGGGTCATGTGTGTGCGCTGCCTCTCGGCCTCGGGCCGGCGCGTCTCGGCCTCGGGCCGACGCATCGCCGCCTCCCGTCCGGCCGTGTAGGACGCCTCTCCGCCCTCCTCCGTGGTGGGTGCCATCCCGGTCTCCCGCTCGGCCACGTCCAGCCACCGGTACCAGCGCGACTGCATCGGCCGGATGAGGCCGCCGCCGACACCGACGACGAGGATGCCGCCGACCGTGGCGAGGACGGCGATCAGGACCGGCATGGTGACGGTCATCGCCACACCCATCTGGCCCAGCGCGGCGATGATGCCGAGTGCCAGGATGGCGATACCCGCGGCGTTGGCCACGAATCGGCCGTAGGAGAGCCCGCCGAGCGCTCCGGTGATGAGGTCGCGCACGGCCTTGGCCACCATGGCGGCGACCACGAGGATCACCAGGGCCACGATGGCGCGCGGGATCCAGGCGAGCACGTCGCTGAGCAGGTTGCTGACGGGGTTGGGCCCGAAGACGTTGAACGCGATCGTGAGCACGAACAGCAGCGCGACGTAGTACACGATCTTGCCGCACAGCTCACTGGCGCCCCAGCGGCTGCGCTCGAAGTAATCGCCCACGCCGCCGCGGTGCAGGGCGCGGTCCAGTCCCACCGAGTGCAGCCCCTTGCCGACGATCTTGCCGAGGAGCCATGCGATGAACCACCCCACCACCAGGATCACCAGGAAGCCGACCAGCGCCGGAACGAAGGTCGCCACTGCCTCCCAGGCCGAGGTCAAGCCCTGACCGATGTCCATCACATCCTCACCCCCGAATCGCTCCCGCCGCCCGGTCCTTGCATCCGTCTCCAGGCGGCTATGGCGTGGAGAAGCGCGAAACTTCTCATATCCGCGATACCCGACCCAGGGAAATTGAACCTTTTGTTCCTGGAATTAGGGCAATGGGGGAAATTGCGGGAATTTTTTTATCAAAAATCGGTGAAAGACGGTGCGGCGAACCCCGGGATGCCGCACACGGCGAGGGGCCCGGGGACGCGCACGGCGTCCCCGGGCCCCTCGGTTCGGGTTCAGGCCTCGCGTTCCTCCGCGGAGCGCTGGAGGTCCCAGCCACTGATACCGCGCCAGGCCAGGCGGGCGACGATCTGCTCGGCGGCCTCCTTGGGGACCTCGCCGTGGTTGTTGAGCCAGTAGCGGGCGCTGGTCTCGGCCATGCCGACCAGACCGATGCTCAGCAGGTGCGCCTCCTCGTCGGAGATGCTGGTGTCCTGGCGGATCACCTCGCCGATCAGTTCGGCGCAGCGCTGGAAGGTCTGCTCGGTCTTCTCTCGCACTGCGGGGAGGTTGCGCAGATCGGATTCGAAGACCAAGCGGAACGCCTCACCGTCGCCCGCGACGAAGTCGAAGTAGGCCCGGAAGCTGGCGATGACGCGCTGCCGGTTGTCGTGGGTGCCCTGGAGGGCCTCGCGCTGCTTCTCGACCAGGGACTCGGAGTGCTCCTCCAGCAGCGCGAGGTAGAGTTCCAGCTTCCCGGGGAAGTGCTGGTACAGGACCGGCTTGCTGACCCCGGCGCGGTCGGCGATCTCGTCCATGGCGGCCGCGTGGTAGCCGCGTGCGACGAAGACCTCCTGGGCCGCGGCCAGGAGTTGGCGTCGGCGCCTGACCCGGGGCAGGCGTGTGCCCCGGGCGCGGGCGTCTGAAGGAGCTGTCACACCCACACCCTCCGAAATCGGCATGGCAGATGCACGCCATCTCGAACATCTGCGTGGATCGTGCCGCCGAACACGACGGTGCGCGTTCCGCGGCCTTCCCCCTAGCTTACTGCGGCGTAGGTTTCGCGGGAGCGCGGTGAGGCGCCCGGGTCGCAGCAGGGGGAAGCGCGGTCAACGGTACTCGTCCTCGTCGGCTGCTCCGGCCTCGCGCCGCTGCTCCACCAGGTCGGCCTCGCCCGCCTGGTCCAGGCTCCCGCCCGCGGGCTCCTCCAGCCAGCGGCCGTTCTCCTCCTCGGCGGCCGAGGTGCCCTGTTCCACGGCGTCGGCCTCCGGGACGGCGGTCGCCGGATCCTCTTCGGTCCCGGGGCGGCTCACGGCGGATCGGTTCTGTGGTGCCATGGGATCCTCCCGACGTATCGCTGCGCGTGTAGGTGACACTACCCTTCAGGGCGTCGCCCAACAGGAACCGCGGGGACGAATCGGCAGGCTGCGGCCGTTGTGGAGAACGGGGGAGGTCGGTGGCCGACAGGCCCCGGCGTCCTTCCGGCCCCGCCGGGACGGTGTGTCCCACGCCTCCCCACGGCGGGAATGCGATACCCCACCCGTTAGGTTGGGTATTAAGTGCAAGCGCGCTTCGCGACCGCCGATCCGCGGCCGGAAGGCACCCGGTCCGGACGGGGCGAAGCCACATGAACAGATCCTGAGGAGTCACCGTGTCGCTGCCGCCGCTGGTGGAGCCAGCCGACGAGCTGACCGTGGACGAGGTGCGCCGATACTCGCGGCACCTGATCATCCCGGACGTGGGGATGGACGGGCAGAAGCGCCTGAAGAACGCGAAGGTCCTGGTCGTCGGTGCCGGCGGTCTGGGTTCCCCGGCGCTGCTCTACCTCGCCGCCGCGGGGGTGGGCACCCTCGGCATCATCGACTTCGACGTCGTGGACGAGTCCAACCTCCAGCGCCAGATCATCCACGGGCAGAGCGACGTCGACCGCCCCAAGGCCGAGTCCGCCCGAGACAGCATCAAGGAGGTGAACCCCAACACCGAGGTGGTGCTGCACCTGGAGCGGCTGGAGTCCGACAACGCCCTGGACATCTTCCGCGACTACGACCTGATCCTGGACGGCACCGACAACTTCGCCACCCGCTACCTGGTCAACGACGCCTGCGTGCTGCTGGACAAGCCGTACGTGTGGGGTTCGATCTTCCGCTTCGACGGCCAGGTCAGCGTGTTCTGGAACGAGCACGGGCCGCAGTACCGCGACCTGTACCCCGAGCCGCCGCCGCCCGGGATGGTCCCCTCGTGCGCCGAGGGCGGTGTGCTGGGCGTCCTGTGCGCCTCCATCGGCTCGGTCATGGTGAACGAGGCCATCAAGCTCATCACCGGCATCGGTGAGCCGCTGGTCGGCCGCCTGCTCATCTTCGACGCCCTGGAGATGACCTGGCGCGAGGTGAAGGTCCGCCGTGACCCCGACACCGAGCCGGTCACCGAGCTCATCGACTACGAGGCGTTCTGCGGCGCCGTGTCGGAGGAGGCCACCGAGGCCGCCGCCGACTCGACGATCACCGCCGGCGAGCTCAAGGCGCTCCTGGACAAGGACGAGGACATCTTCCTCGTCGACGTCCGCGAGAAGAACGAGTACGAGATCGTCAGCATCCCCGGCGCCACGCTCATCCCCAAGGGCGAGTTCCTCAACGGGAAGGCGTTCTCGCAGCTCCCGCAGGACAAGCGCATCGTCCTGCACTGCAAGTCGGGCGTGCGCTCGGCCGAGGCGCTCGCCGCGGTCAAGAACGCCGGGTTCTCCGACGCCGTGCACGTCGGCGGCGGGGTCCTGGCCTGGGTCAACCAGGTCGACCCGAGCCTGCCCACCTACTAGTCCCGTTCGCGCCCGGGAACGGGAATCCGAAGCGTGTGCGAGGGCGCCGGGGGTCCGCCTCCGGCGCCTTTGCCGTTCCTTGGGTGCCCCCGGTGGCGGTGAACGGGTACGAACCCCCACACGGGCCTCCCGGAGGAACGGGGACGGCCCGCCGCTGGAGGGGGAACCATGCGTGAACAGGCACGCCGGACCGACCTGGTGACCGTCGTGGCCGGACTAGCCCTGGCCGTGGGCTGGATCTGGCACCAGATGGGCGGCCCCGGCGCGGTGGCCATGCTCTTGCTCGGACTGGCCGCTCTGGTGGGAGCGATCTTCTCCCTGACCCGCCCGGCCGCGATTTCCGGGGAGCTCGGCGTGATCGCGGCCGGGGTGATGGCGATCGCGCTGCCCTGGGCCTTCGGCTTCACCGACAGCCCTGTCGCCGCTCTGACGTCCTGGGCCTGCGGGGTCGTGATCACCGCCGCGGGGGCCTACGGCGTGGTCAGGGCGAACCGGACGCGCCGGAGCAACCCCGAACTCGCCTGGAGCGCGCACCGCAACGAGGTCCCGGGTGTGAGCCGCACCTGACCGGGGCGTAGGGCGCCGCGGCCCTCAAACCGCAGAGGGCCGGGGTTCGCCTCAGGGAGAACCCCGAGCCCCGGGTTCTCCCTGGGGCGAACCTCGACGACGCGGGGACCGGTCCCGGCCACGGATCTGAGCCCCGCACCGGTGCCCCGCCGATGGTCTAGCCTCGGGCGGGTGCGCGACGACGAAGCCCCCTCCGGCCCCGACGAGTACACCGACGACGTCCTGTCCGTGGTCGAGCGGATCCCGCCCGGCCGCGTCATGTCCTACGGCGACATCGCCGAGTACGTGGGCCGCGGCGGTCCACGGCAGGTCGGCGCGGTCATGTCCGCGTGGGGCGGCGGCGTCCCCTGGTGGCGCGTGGTGCGCGCAGACGGCCGCCCGCCCTCCGGCAACGAGGTGGCGGCGCTCTCCCACTACGCCGCCGAAAGCACCCCCATGCGCCCCGGAAGCGACCGCGTGGACATGCGCGAGGCCCGCTGGGACGGCGTTTCCTGAGTCCCCGGACCTCCCGCGTACCGGCGGTTCCAGGGCGGAGAACACGCGAAACGGGCCGAGAAGGTCTCTGCCTTCTGGTGAACTGTTGACGTGGACTTTGCCCGATACCGACTCGTGCGGCGCGCCCACCGGGCGCAGCCGCCGCCGGTGCTGGACGACAACCAGCGCCGCGTCGTCGAACACCCGGGCGGCCCCCTCCTCGTGCTCGCCGGCCCCGGGACCGGCAAGACCACCACCATCGTGGAGGCGGTGGTGGACCGGGTGGACAACCGCGGCGTGGACCCCTCCCGCATCCTGGTCCTCACCTTCAGCCGCAAGGCCGCCCAGGAACTACGCGAACGCATCACCGCCCGCCTGCGCCGCACCACCCGCGAACCCCTGGCCCTCACCTTCCACAGCTACGCCTACTCCCTCATCCGCCGCGAGTTCCAGAACATGGGCGACCTGCCGCCCCGGCTGCTGTCCGGCCCCGAGCAGCTCATGGAGGTCCGCGAACTGCTCGCCGGAGAGGCCGCCGACGGAGCGCACGGCTGGCCCGAACGGCTGTGCCCCGCACTGGAGACCCGCGGCTTCGCCGAGGAGCTGCGCGACTTCCTCATGCGCGCCCAGGAACGCGGCCTGGGCCCCGCCGAACTGGACCGGCTGGGCCGCGAGCGCGGCCGCGACGACTGGGAGGCCGCCGCCGGGTTCCTCGACCGCTACACCGGCCGGTTCGACATCGCGCCCGTCCCCACGCTCAACTACGCCGAACTGGTCCGGGTCGCGGCCAACATGCTCTCCGACCCCGAACTCCAGGAGCGCGAGCGCGCCGCCCGCGAGATCGTGTTCGTCGACGAGTACCAGGACACCGACCCCGCCCAGGAACAGCTCCTGCGCGCCCTGGCGGGCGACGGCCGCGACCTCGTCGCCGTCGGCGACCCCGACCAGTCCATCTACGGCTTCCGCGGCGCCGAGGTCGACAACATCCTCCAATTCCCGCACCGCTTCCGCGCCGCCGACCGCTCCGAGGCGCCGGTCGTGGCCCTGCGCACCTGCCGCCGCAGCGGCAGCGCGCTGCTGGCCGCCTCCCGCGGCCCCACCCGCCGCCTGCCAGCCGTCCGCTCCGCCGGGGGACGCGTCAACGAGCACCGCGACCTGGTGCCGGGCGAGGACGTCCCCGAGGGGCAGGTCCGGCTCCTCATGGCCGACAGCGCAGCCCAGGAGGCCGCGGTCATCGCCGACACCCTGCGCCGCGCGCACCTGATCGACGGCGTCCCGTGGTCGCACATGGCGGTCCTGGTCCGCTCCTCCACCCGGCAGCTCCCTGCCCTGCGCCGCGCCCTGACCGCGGCGTCCGTCCCCGTCGCCGTGGGCGCCGACGACCTGCCCATCGCCGCCGAACCGCTCGTCCGCCCCCTGCTCGAACTCATCCGCCACGGCCTGTCACCCGACGGACTCGACGACGACGCCGCCCGCGAACTGCTCACCAGCCCCTTCGGTGAGGCCGACACCGTCCGGCTGCGGCGCCTGGTGCGCGCCCTGCGCCGCCTGGACCTGGACCGGGTCGCCAGCGAGGGCGGGGACCACCGCCCCGCCTCCCGACTGCTCGCCGACGCCCTGCGCGACCCCCGCGAACTCGCCCTCGTCGACCCCGAGATCGCCGCCCCCGCCACGCGCGTGGCCCAGGCCCTGGCCACCGTGCGCACCCTCGACGCGCGAGGAGCCGACGCCGAACAGGTCCTGTGGGAGCTGTGGCGCGCCAGCGGGCTCGCCGACCGCCTGCTGCGCGCCAGCCTGTCGGGCGGCCGCCGAGGTGCCGCCGCCGACCGCGACCTGGACGCCGTGGTCGCCCTGTTCGAGAGCGCCGCGCGCTACTGCGACCGGCTGCCCCCCGGCACCCCCGCCGGGTTCCTGGAGGACCTCGCCGCCCAGGAGATCCCCGGCGACAGCATCGCCGACCGCGCACCTGACGGCGAGGCCGTGCGCATCCTCACCGCCCACCGCTCCAAGGGCCTGGAGTGGGGGCTGGTCGTGGTCGCAGGGGTCCAGGAGGGCACCTGGCCCGACCTGCGGCTGCGCGGCTCGCTGCTCGGAGTGGAGGAGCTCGTCGACGCCGACGCGCACTCCGCCGACTCCACCGGCGCAGCCCTGGCCTCCAAGCTCCTGCACGAGGAGCGGCGCCTGTTCTACGTCGCGCTCACCCGCGCCCGGCACACCCTGGTCGTCACCGCCGTGGGCGGCGAGGACACCGACGAGCGCCCGTCCCGCTTCATCGGCGAGATGGGCCTGGGCGACCCCGAACCCGTCAGTACCGGCCTGCGCTGGCTGTCCCTGCCCGCGCTCGTGGCCGACCTGCGCTCGGTGGTGACCGACCCCGCCGCACCCGAACCGCTGCGCGAGGCCGCCGCCGCGCACCTGGCCCGCCTGGCCGAGGAGGGCGTGCGCGGCGCGGACCCCGCCGAGTGGTACGCGCTGACCCCCTTCACCGACGACGCCCCCCTGGCGGGGGAGGAGGACACCATCCGGGTCTCCCCCTCCCAGGTGGAGAGCTTCACCCGCTGCCAGTTGCGGTGGCTCCTCGAACGCGCGGCGGGCGCCTCCTCCGGCGACGCCGCCTCCGCACTGGGCACCGTGGTGCACGCCGTCGCCGTCATGGTCGCCCAGGGCAGCTCCGCGCAGGAGATCGGCGAGGGCATGGACGAGATCTGGTCCGACCTGGACTTCGGCGCGCCCTGGCAGTCCGGCAAGCAGCGCGAGCGCGCCGACGAGATGGTCCGCAGGCTCATGGACTGGGACGCCGCCAACGACCGCGAACTCGTCCTCACCGAGGAGGGGTTCAAGGTGGACGTGGGCGGGATCGAGATCACCGGCCGCGTCGACCGCCTCGAACGCGACGGCGACGGGCGCGCCGTCGTCGTCGACATCAAGACCGGCGGGACCAAGGCCGACGACCTCGCCCGCCACCCCCAGCTCGGCGTCTACCAGATGGCGGTGCTCAAGGGCGCCTTCGCCAAGCTCGGGCTGGGCGAACCGGGCGGCGCCAGCCTCGTCCAGGTCGGCGCGGCCGCCTACACGCACAGGGCGCGGGAGCAGCCCCAACCCCCGCTCGGGGAGGACCCCGACCCCGCCTGGGCGGAGAACCTCGTCCGCGACGTCGCCTCGGGCATGGGCGGGTCCCGCTTCCAGGCCATCCGCAACGCGGGGTGCGGAGCGTGCGCCGTCCGTGCCTGCTGTCCCGTACAGGACGAGGGACGCCATGTCTGAGCTGTGTCCATGGTCCCTCGCAGGCTCGGGACGGTGCTCGCGGCGTGGAGGACCGGCCTCTTCGCCGCCCGCCCGCCAGCCCACCACCACCCTCAACGGACGGCCTCCGGCCGCGGCCTTCCCTGCCCGCCAGCCCACCACCACCCTCAACGGACGGCCTCCGGCCGCAGCCCCTCCCGGCTCGTTCCTCGCCGCGGCTCGGCTCGTCTCGCAGAAGCCGGTGCGCCCCTCGCGCTCCCCCGCCCGCCGTCCCCGGCATCACTCTGAGAGCCGCCATGTCTGAGACCATCCTCCCCTCCCCCTCGGCCGAGGCCGACACACCTCCCGTCTTCCCCCGGCTGACCCCGGCCGAGCTGGCGCGCCTGCTCGGACAGCCCGAACCCACGCCGGAGCAGTCCGCGGTGATCTCCGCGCCCCTGGAGCCCGGCGTGGTCATCGCGGGCGCCGGGTCGGGCAAGAGCGAGACCATGGCCTCCCGCGTCGTGTGGCTGGTCGCCAACGGGCACGTGCGGCCCGAACAGGTCCTCGGCCTGACCTTCACCCGCAAGGCCACCGCCGAACTCGCCGAGCGCGTGCGCAAGCGCCTAGACCAGTTGCGTGCCACCGAGCAGTTGCCCGAGGAGGTCCTGGACGGCGAACCCACCGTGTCCACCTACAACGCCTACGCCGGGCGCATCGTCGGCGACCACGCCCTGCGCGAGGCGGTCGAGCCCACCTCCCGCCTGCTCAGCGAGGGCCAGTCCTGGCAACTGGCCTCCCGCGTCGTGGGCTCCTACGACGGCCCCATGGACCTCATCACCGTCGGGGCCGACACCGTGACCCAGCGGGTCCTGCACCTGTCCGGCCAGATCGCCGACCACCTGAGCAGTCCCGACCGGGTGCGCGGCATCGGCGCGTGGATCCGATCCCAGGTGGACGCGCTGCCCAAGAGGCCCGCCAAGGCCACCCGCGACCTCGTGGACGCCCAGCGCCGCCGCGAACAGCTCCTGCCGCTCGTGGAGCGCTACGAGCACGCCAAGCACGTCCGCGAGGCCATGGACTTCGGTGACCAGATGGCCCTGGCCGCGCGCATCGCCGAGAACCACCCCGAGGTGGGACTCGTCGAACGCGGCCGGTTCCGCGTCGTCCTCCTGGACGAGTACCAGGACACCAGCCACGCCCAGCTCGTCCTGCTGCGTGCCCTGTTCGGCGAGGGCCACGCCGTGACCGCAGTCGGCGACCCCTGCCAGTCCATCTACGGATGGCGGGGCGCGATCGCCGCCAACCTCACCCGCTTCCCCACCGACTTCCCCGTCGCCCCCGGGCGGCCCGCGCCGGTGCGGCTGCTCTCCACCAGCTTCCGCAACGGCGAGCGCGTCCTGGCCGCCGCCCAGCACATCGCCGAACCGCTGCGCGAGGAGGCGCCCGAGGTCCCCGTCCTGTACCCGGGACCGGCCCGCCGGGGGCGCGGTACCGTGCTCGGCGCCCTGTTCGCCACGGAGACCGAGGAAGCGGAGTGGATCGCCGACCAGGTGCGCGAACTGGTCGAGGCGAGTCCGGGCCAGGCAGGCGGCTCCCACATCGCACCGGACTTCCTGCCCTGGCCCGACGGGGAGTCCGGCGGCGGCACCGACGGCCGGGTCGGCCCGGGCGACGTCGCCGTCCTGTGCCGCAAGCGGGCCCAGTTCCCGCCCCTGCGCGAGGCACTGGAGGCGCGCGGCATCCCCGTGGAGGTCGTCGGCCTGGGCGGCCTCATGCTCGTCCCCGAGGTGCGCGACATCATCGCCACCCTGCGCGTGGTCCACGATGCCTCCGCCGGAAACGAACTCGCCCGGCTGCTCACCGGCCCCCGCTGGCGGCTGGGCCCCCGCGACCTCGCCGCCCTGGGCAGCCGGGCCGCCGAACTCGCCCGGAACACCCGCCGCGACCTCACCGCCGACGAACCGGAGCAGACCCCCGACGACGACCTCCTGCGGCGCACCGTCCTGGACCTGACCGCCGAGAGCGGCAGCCTCGTCGACGCCGTGGACGACCCCGGACCCGCCGAGCACTACTCCGAGGCCGCCTACGAGCGCCTGGGCCGTCTGGCGGAGGAGCTGCGCTCACTGCGCACGATGCTCGGCCAGCCCCTGCCGGACCTGGTCACCGAGGTCGAACGCATGCTCGGACTCGACATCGAGGTGGGTGCCCGCAGCGGGCGCGAACCCCTGTCGGCGCGCGCGGACCTGGACGCCTTCGTCGACCACGCGGTCCGCTTCGTCGGCAACAGAGAGGACCCCACCCTGGGTGGCTTCCTCGGCTACCTCAACGCCGCCGAGGAGAACGAGAGCGCGCTGGCGCCGGGCGAGCGCGTCGGCGGCTCCGACAGCGTCAAACTCATGACCGTGCACGGCGCCAAGGGGCTCCAGTGGCCCGTGGTGGTCGTGCCCGGACTCAGCGGCGGAACGAGGGCGCCGCTGTTCCCCGCCAAGGCCAGGGACGCGCTGGCCTGGGTGAGGGCCGAACACCACCTGCCCTACCCGTTGCGCGGTGACCGGGCGAGCCTGCCCGAACTGGCGGGGGTGGCCAAGAGGGACATCGACGCGTTCAAGGAGGCCGAGCAGGCCCGCCACCTCATGGAGGAGCGGCGGCTGGCCTACGTGGCCGTCACCCGGGCCTCCTTCGCCCTGCTGTGCACCGGCCACTGGTGGGGCCGCACGGGCGGTACGCCGCGCGGCCCGTCGGTGTTCCTGGAGGAGGTCCGCGACGCGTGCGGGGCCGGGGCGGGCCGGATCGTCCACTGGGCGCCGCCGCCGGACCCGGAGGCGACCAACCCGCACCACGACGAGGACGACAGCGCCGTGTGGCCGCCCGCCCCGGAGGAGGAGGCCGCGCGGGCCGCCGAAGCGGGGGAGGAGCCGCCCGCACCAGCCCGCAGGCACGCCGAGATCCTGGCGGGCGCCGCCCTCGTGGAACGCGCCAGGCGCCGCCTGCGCTCGGGGGAGGCCCCCGCCGAGGGGGAGCCGGCACCCGCGGGACTGCGCCGACGCCTCCAGGGCTGGGAGCGCGACACCGCGCTGCTGCTCGGCCACCGCCGCGCCGCCGAGGAGGCCCGGCGTGAGGGGCCGGTCCAGGTGGAGCTGCCCGACCACCTGTCGGTGTCGTCCATGGTGTGGCTGGCCCGCGACCCCTCCGCGCTCGCCCGACAGATCCGCCGCCCGCTGCCCCGCCCGCCCGCGCCGCACACCCGCCGGGGCACCGCCTTCCACACCTGGCTGGAGCGGCGGTTCGGCGCCAACGCCGTGCTGCTGGACGAGCTGCCCGGCGCGGCCGACGAGACGGCCGGGGAGGACGATGACCTGGCCGAGCTGCGGCGCCGCTTCGAGGAGAGCGAATGGGGCGCGCGGATCCCGGTCGAGGTGGAGACGCCCTTCGAGACGGTCATCGGCGACCGGCTCATCCGGGGGCGCATGGACGCGGTCTTCCACGACGCCGCCACGGGCCGCTACGACGTGGTCGACTGGAAGACCGGCCACCCGCCCTCCACCGAGGCCGAGCGCCGTGCGGTGGGCGTGCAGTTGGCCGCCTACCGGCTCGCCTGGGCCGACCTGGCGGGCGTACCGCTGGAGGAGGTCCGCGCCGCCTTCCACTACGTCCGCGCCGGTGAGACCGTCCGCCCCGCCGACCTGCTCGACGCGGACGGCCTCGCCGCGCTCATCGACTCGGTCCCCGAACCGGACTGAGCCCTCAGATGACGCCGAAGACGAACCCGCCCGGCGCGTCGGTGTCCTCGCCGAACAGGTACTCGCGCGCGGACAGGACGAACTCCCGGCGGCTGATGGTGCCGTCGCCGTCGGTGTCCAGTTGCTTGAAGCGGGCCAGCGCGTTCTCGTCGGCGGCGCCGAGGACCTTGGCGTAGGCGGTGTACTCGGCCTCGCTGATGGAGCCGTCGTCGTCGGCGTCCAGGAGGTCGAAGGCGGCCTCGGCCACGCCCTCGGTCATGTTGAACCGGCTCCGGTCCTCGGAGGCCAGGTGCATGGCCGTGACGAAGGAGCCCTTGTCCAGGCGCGCCCCGGTCCGGGTGCCGTGGCGCAGCAGCTCCAGCCACAGCATCTGGTAGGAGGCGTAGATGGCCTGGGCGCGGCGGTCGTCTGGTTCCAGCGCGTAGCCGCTCATGTAGTTGTCGACCAGGCGCTGGTAGTCGTCCCAGGTGACGGCCTCGTCCCTGTCGGTGTCGAGGGCATCGAAGAGCCGTCCGAACCGCTCGGCGATCGCGGGGGAGGGGGTGCTGCTGCGCACGGGTGTTCCTCTCGTCGGGGCAGGGGGCCTCGGATCCTTGTGCCCCCGTCCTCGTTCGAGTCTCGCGCATCCGGAACGGTTCCGTGAGCCCGACCGCGCATCTGTGGACGACGGGGAAGCGCGCACCCCACAGCCGCTGGCACACCCCCGGGCATGCGCCGCGCACCGCCGGGTGTTACTCCTTGAGCAGGGCCGTCCCCGGCGGCCGCCAGAGCCCACCCCGGAAGGACCCATGGACGCCGACCCCACACCCCGCCTGTCCCGTTCCGCGGTCGACCCCGCGGGCCACCTGCGTGCGGACGACACGTGGCTGGACCAGGCGTGGGCGGACCCCCGGACCAGGGTCCTGGCGCTGGAGGGCGGGGACCCGTCCCACCACGGCTGGCGGGCGCTCCTGGCCAAGCAGTCGCGTGCCCTCGTCACCACCGGGGACACGCCCGAACTCGTGCTGACCGGACCGGAGGAGGCCCCCGAGGGCGAGCGGTACCTGCTGGGGGTCGAGGACGGCACCGCCTACTTCGCCGTCCGCTCCCAGGGAGAACTCGCCCCCACCGGCGGTTCCCGCCCCGCGTCCCTGCGCGAGATCGGCGCGATCCTGGGCGACCGCGACACCGGGCTGCTCACCCGGGCCGTGGCGCTCGCCAACTGGAACGCCACCCACGGGTTCTGCCCGCGCTGCGGCTCCCCGACCGCCATGGCCTCGGCCGGGCACGTGCGCGTGTGCGAGCGGGAGGACGTCCAGCAGTTCCCGCGTACGGACCCGGCGGTGATCATGCTGGTGCACCGCGAGCGTGCCGGGCGCGAGGAGGCGCTGCTGGGCCACAACCCCCACTGGCCCGAGGGCCGGTTCTCCGTCCTGGCCGGCTTCGTCGACGCGGGGGAGTCGCTGGAGCAGGCGGTGATCCGCGAGGTGGCCGAGGAGGCGGGTGTCGTCGTGGAGGACCCGCGGTACCTGGCCTCGCAGCCCTGGCCCTTCCCGCGCAGCCTGATGGTGGGCTACACGGCACGGGCGGTCGCCGAGACCGAGCCCACCGACGACGAGATCGCCGAGACGCGCTGGTTCACCCGGGAGGGGCTTGCGCGGGCGGCACACTCCGGAGAGGTCGTGCTGCCCGGGCGGGTCTCCATAGCCCGGACCCTCATCGAGCACTGGTACGGAGGGCCGCTGCCCGGCGAGTGGTGACGGGCCGCACCCCGGTGTCAGTTCACCCCGGGGGAGTCGAGTTCGTCGGGCAGAGCGGTCAGGGGGCTGGTACTGCTCTCCACCACGTCCCGTGCCAGCTCGGCGACCTTGCGGCCCCGGGACCGGGCGGAGGAGCGCAGCCGCTCGAACGCCTCCCTGGGCATCAGCGTGTGCCGCTCCGCCAGGACACCGATCGCCTGTTCGACGACCACCCGCGAATGGAGGGCGTGCTCCAGTTGCGCGACCGTGTGGCGCAGCCGCTCCACCTCACTCGCCCCCTCCGGAGCGCGGCCCGGTGACTGCGTGCGCTGGGCGGGCACCCCCGCCTCGCTCGACAACAGGTCCGCCAGGACCATGGCGCTCACCAGGTCGGGCACCTCCTGCCCGCAGTCCAGACGCCATCCGTTCGGGGTACGGCGCACCACGTCGGTGCTCACCGTGTCGGCGACCGCTATGTCATGAGGCCTCATGTCGTCCCCCAACTCCAACCTCCCCGTCGTCCCTCTTCGTTCACGCCGACCGGGCCGGTCGTCGGACGGTGAGCGGCCGCCACCGGGGCGGCCGCTCCGGGGAGGGGTACCCGCGGTGCGGACCGCGCCCCCGCCACGGCGGGGCACGGTCCGCTCACCGGCCTACGCCAACTCGGCCAGTTTCTTCTTCACCTGAGCGAGCGACGGGTTGGTCATCGCCGCGCCGTCGCTGAAGACCAGCGTGGGCACCGTCTGGTTCCCGCCGTTGACCTTCATCACGAGGTCCGCGGACTCCGGGTGCTCCTCGATGTTCACCTCGGTTCCGGTGATCCCCTCGCGTGCGAGCTGGCCCTTGAGCCGCCTGCAGTACCCGCACCAGGGAGTGGTGTACATCGTGAACTGCCCGTCGTCCGTGTTCGTCATATCGCTCACGTCTTCCCGTCCTGAGATCGTGGGGGTCGGTCCTCCCGTGTCAACACCGGTCGTCCCGAACCGCTTCCCGTGATCTCCCGAACACTTTGTGGGACGCCGCCGGAGCCCGACTGGTTCCGGACTCCGGCGGGTTCGGTCGGAGACGGGCGGTGCGACCGGCCCCGGCCGACACCGATACTTGAGAGACTGTCCCCTCAGACCACCCGACGCCCCCGAACCACCGCAGGAGCAGTATGGACCCCGACCGCCTCCTGGAAGGACTGGACCCGGAACAGACCCAGGCGGCGCGCGCCCTGCGCGGCCCCGTGTGCATCCTGGCCGGAGCCGGGACGGGCAAGACCCGCGCCATCACCCACCGCGTCGCCTACGCGGTCGCCAGCGGCGTGGTCTCCGAACAGCAGATCCTCGCCGTCACCTTCACCGCCCGGGCCGCGGGGGAGATGCGCGGCCGCCTGCGCGCCCTCGGGGCGCCCCGGGTCCAGGCGCGCACCTTCCACTCCGCCGCCCTGCGCCAGTTGGGCTACTTCTGGCCGCAGGTCGTCGGCGGTGAGAAGCCCACCCTCATCGACAGCAAGGCCAGGGTGGTGGCGCGCGCCGCCCACGCGGTCGGCCTACAGCCCGACCGCCCGGGCGTGCGCGACCTGGCCGCCGAGATCGAGTGGGCGAAGGTCACCCAGGTGCGCCCCGAGGACTACGACAAGGCGGCGGCCAAGGCCGGGCGCCAGCCCCCCATGTCGGCGGTGGAGGTCACTCGCGTCTTCGAGTCCTACGAGGAGCTGCGCCGTGAGCACAACCTCCTCGACTTCGAGTCCATGCTCGAACTCACCGCCGGCATGATCACCGAGCACCCGGCGATCGCCCAGAAGGTCCGCGACCAGTACCGGTACTTCGTCGTCGACGAGTTCCAGGACGTCAACCCGTTGCAGAAGCTGCTGCTGGACGCCTGGCTCGGCGACCGCGACGACCTCTGCGTGGTCGGCGACCCCAGCCAGACCATCTACTCCTTCGCGGGCGCCACCCCCAGCTACCTCACGGGGTTCTCGCACCGCTACCCCCACGCCACCGTCGTCGAACTGGTCCGCGACTACCGCTCCACACCCCAGGTGGTGCGGGTGGCCAACCACGTCATCGGGCAGGCGCGCGGCAGCGTGTCGGCAGGCCACCTCACCCTTCGGGCGCAGCGCCCCGACGGCCCCGACGCGATGTACCAGGAGTACGACGACGAACCCGCCGAGGCCACCGGTGTGGCGCGCAAGATCGGCCTCCTCGTCGAACAGGGCACCCCGGCGAGCGAGATCGCGGTCCTGGTGCGCACCAACTCCCAGTCGGCCGCCTACGAGCAGGCCCTGACCGACGAGGGGGTGCCGTTCACGGTGCGCGGCACCGCCCGGTTCTTCGAGCGGCCCGAGATCCGCCAGGCCGTGCACACCCTGCGCGGCGCCCGGCACGGCGCGGCGGGGGAGGAGCCCGAACCGCTGGTGCCCACCGTCCGCCAGCTCCTGGGGCAGCTCGGCCTGGTCGAGGCGGCCCCCGAGGGGCGGCAGGCCCGCGAGCGCTGGGAGTCGCTGTCGGCGCTGGCCCAGCTCGCCGAGGACATGGCCGCCACCGCGGGGCCGGGCGGGCGCCCCGCGACCATGGCCGACTTCGTCGACGAGCTGGACGCCCGCATGGCCACCGAGCACGCACCCGGGTTCGAGGGCGTGACGATCGCTTCGCTGCACGCGGCGAAGGGCCTGGAGTGGGACGCGGTGTTCCTGGTGGGCCTGACCGAGGGCATGGTGCCGATCGTCTACGCCGAGACCGACGACCAGGTGGAGGAGGAGCGCCGCCTGTTCTACGTCGGGGTGACCCGTGCGCGGCGGGACCTGTGCATGTCGTGGGCGCTGGCCCGCTCGCCCGGGGGGCGCCGGACGCGCAAGCCCTCCCGGTTCCTGGACGGCCTGCGGCCCGCCTCCCCGTCCACCTCGGCCCGCCGTGCCGAGCGCCGCCGCGACCGCACGGTGCGCTGCCGGGTGTGCGGCGCGACCCTCGCCGACGCGGCCGAGCGCAAGCTGGGCCGCTGCCTGGACTGCCCCTCGACCTACGACGAGTCCCTGCTGGAACGGCTGCGCGAGTGGCGCCGCTCCACGGCCCTGGAACAGAAGGTCCCCGCATACGTGGTCTTCACGGACGCCACCCTCCAGGCGGTCGCCGAGCAGGAGCCGTCCAGTCTCGCGCAGTTGTCTGCGGTGTCCGGTGTGGGAGCAGTGAAACTGGACCGCTACGGTGATGCGGTACTCGCGTTGGTCGCGGGTGCCGACCCGGCCGCGCTCGCTCAGGACGCGGGGGCCGGGGGCGGCGATGAGGGCGAGGACGGGGAGGAACCGACCCATGAGTGAGGCCGCGATGAGTGAGGCCGCGGACGCCGAGGGCCAGGGGCAGTCCCTGGAGGACCTGTTGAGGGTCCTCGACCTGGAGCGGATCGAGAACGACATCTTCCGGGGCAACAGTCCCGACGAGGGGCCGCAGCGTGTCTTCGGTGGCCTGGTGGCGGGCCAGGCGCTGGTCGCCGCGGGCCGCACCGTGCCCGAGGAGCGCCACGTCCACTCGCTCCACGCGTACTTCATCCGCCCCGGTGACCCGGCGGTGCCGATCGTCTACGAGGTGGACCGGGCCCGCGACGGGCGCTCGTTCACCACGCGCCGGGTGGTGGCGATCCAGCACGGCAAGCCGATCTTCACCCTGTCGGCCTCCTTCCACAAGGGGGAGCCGGGGCTGGACCACCAGGTCCCGATGCCCGACGTTCCGGCGCCCGAGGAGCTGCCGAGCCGGGACGAGCGGCTCCAGGACGTGCTCGGGCGGGTGCCCGGGTTCGTGCGGTGGCACCCCATCGAACTGCGCCCGGTGGGGCCGCTGTCGATCGAGGCGCAGCGCAAGCCGTGGATGCGCACCAACACCAACCCCATCTGGCTCAAGGTCAACGGCAAGCTGCCCGACGACCCGCTCACCCAGGTGTGCCTGATGACCTACGCCTCGGACCTGACCCTGCTGGACACCGTGCTGCTCAGGCACGGCAAGACCTCGGCGGGGGTCGCCATGGCCAGCCTCGACCACGCGATGTGGTTCCACCGGCCCTTCCGCGCCGACGAGTGGCTGCTGTACGCGCAGGAGACGCCCAGTGCCCAGGGTGCCCGGGGGCTGGCCCGTGGGCTGGTCTACACCCGGGACGGGCAGTTGGTGTGCTCGGTCGTCCAGGAGGGCCTGATCCGCGTCATCGACGACGCCTAGGACCCGTGCGCGGCCCGGCCGGTGCGGGGCCGCGCACGGGGGAAGTTCCTCGCACCCGTGGCCGGATACGGCCGTTTTCGCAGGTAGAAAATGGGTTGCCGATCTTCTCGGCCGCCCCGTAGTGTGTACACCGTCGCTAGGACCGCTCTCGGCGCAGGTGCAAGACCCTGCCGCCCGGCATGGAAGGAGGTGCCCTGTCAGATGATCGACTTCACCGCTGTCACAGGCTTCGTCGCCGTTTTCGCCATGCCGTCGGTCCAGGGTCTGCCGACCCGTGCCCAGGGCACCGCCTTGAGCGGTCGTCCCGGCTCTTTCGTCTGGTCCGGCATCTCCGGCGGTACCGGTCTCGGCAGCGCCGAGGGCTGTGTGTACGGCCTCGGCGGGCTGCGTGAGTCGGCGGGACACCCGGGTCTGAAGCCCGAGGCGTCCGCCGTCGAGCGCAACCGCGTCCGGACCGGCCCCGGACTCGCCCTTGAACAAGGCGAGCACGTGGCTGACCGCGCCGAAGCAACCCCGCGCCGTTATGGCGCAGCGGGGCAGTGTCCACGGAGAATCCCGGCCTAGAGCAGCACAGGCCGAGAGTTTCGACCGTGGCCGCGGACCCCGCCCAGGGGCCGCGGCCTTCTTCGTACCTCCGCTCCCTTCCACCGTCCCAGGCGTGGGGAGGGGGAGGCGGCATCGCAGGGTCCAGGTCCCTCCCACCGGACCGGTTCCGGTGGCAGTGAACACCGACCGCGTTGTACGGAAGCGAACAAAGATCTTGGAGGGCACCGATGCTTGCGTCGGTCCTGCAAACGCCCTGGCTGGGTGAGAACGACATCCTCTGCCGCGACGAGCCCGACCTGTTCTTCGCCGAGGCCCCGGCCGACGTCGAGGCCGCGAAGCGGGTCTGCGTCGACTGCCCCGTGCGGGAGCAGTGCCTGGCGGACGCGCTGGAGCGCAAGGAGCCGTGGGGCGTCTGGGGCGGGCAACTGCTCGTCTCCGGCCAGGTGGTGGCGCGCAAGCGCCCGCGCGGCCGCCCCCGCAAGAACCCGGCCCCCGTGGCCGCCTGAGCCCGACCCGCCCCGTACCCCGAAGGACGAGACGATGATCCAGGAACTCATGCGTGTGATCGAGAGCACGGACACCGAACACCGCGAACACCAGGAGCGCAAGCTCGGGGCCCGCTACTGGCGTGCCCGTCAGCGCGAGGAGCGGCTGATGGAGGAGAGGCTCATGGAAGTGGTGCGTCCACGGCTGTGTTGACGCCGGTCCGCGGTGACCTGCGGCGGCGGGTTGACGGGCCGTGACGCGGCGGCGGGACCGGATCGGACCTTTCCGAGGTCACGGTCCGGTCTCGTTTTCGTGGTCCAGTCGCCGTGTCCGGCCTGCTCCGGGGGTCGGTACCGTGTCCTCACGGAGGGAGGAAACCTCCTACACGAAGTGGAATCGGACACACTCGAACGCGCCCGCTCCACTCCGGGTGACGCGACGATCACGACACTGCTGGGCAAAAGGCCGCGTCAGGTCCCTGTTCGACCGGGCTTCCCTCGGCTACCGTAAAGCTTGTGCCCTCGAACACCAAAGTCGAGGTACGACGCAGTCCTCGCCGCCGGCGCACCGTGTCGGCCTATCGGGACGGGGACACGACGGTCGTCCTCATGCCCGCTTCGTTCTCCCGCGCCGAGGAAAAGCGCTGGGTGGGACGGATGCTGCAACGCCTGGAAGCCCGTGAGGGCCGTCGGCACTCCGGTGACCAGGACCTCCACGCACGCGCGCTGGAGCTCGCCCGCCAGTACCTGGACGGCACCGAGCTGCCCGCGTCGGTCCGGTGGGTGGACAACCAGAACGCGCGGTGGGGTTCGTGCACCCCGGAGACGCGTACCATCCGTATCTCCCGCCGGCTGATCGGCATGCCCTCGTGGGTGGTGGACTACGTCCTCGTCCACGAGCTGGCGCACCTGTTCCACGCCCACCACGGCCGCGAGTTCTGGGACCTGGTGCGCCGGTACCCCAAGGCCGAGCGCGCCCGCGGCTACCTGGAGGGGTTCAGCGCCGCCTCCCGGCTGGAGGCCTGCGACCAGGCGGGCGACACCGACGTCCCCGGCGACGCCGCCGAGATCGAGGCCCTCGAAGAGGGGTAGCACGGCCGTCCGGAGCCCCGGTTCCGGGAAAGGGAGGCCGCTGCTACCCGTGTGTTCTCCGGGTGAGCCGGTGGTTCGGACCGGGGTCAGAGGGGTCCGGTGGCGGTGAGGATCCCCGTGCTCACGAGGAGGAGCATGAAGATGAGGCATCCCCCGCCGCCAGCGCCTCCGCCGGCTGAGTCGTTCTCGCGTGGTCTGTAGGGGCAGGCCGAGATGAAGTGGTCTTCTCCGCAGATACCGCATTCCACTCGCACAAACGCCTCCGCTGGCGTGAATGACGCAGTTTGGTTTTGCCGATCGTAGCTCGCGAATGCGGACATCTTCGGCGATGTCATTTTCGTTGCTTATTCGTTATTCTCTGGTTGCCTTGTCGGCCCCAGCCTGTGTCGGGTGCTGCTCGCGCGCCCTGGAGTGCGGTTATGTATTTCAAGGGTGAAAGCTCTTAATTCACTCTTTTTGGACATGTTTCTCGTATCTGGATTATTGATCCATAAGGGGTCTGATATCTACAGTTTTGGCCCCCCAATGTGCGAGATCGGAAAAGAGGTCCTATTGTTCTCTCGAAAGAACCGACCAACGTCGTCACCACGAGCGCGTCCTCCGCGGTCGTGCGTGCCACCAGCGTGCCGGTAGCGGCCGTGGTCCCCTGACCGCGCACCCACCGAACCCCCGCCTCCTCACCCGTTCGTACGACGACCTCGGCCGCGGGGTCCCCGACCCGCGTCCCTCAAGGAACACCAGTGCCCAGCCGAGAACACGAGATCCCGCTGCGGATCATCCAGAACCTGCCCGAGATGGTCCCGGTCCTGCTCAAGGAGTCGCTGGGGATCGACCCGCCCCCGCACACCGAGACGGTGCTCACCTCATCCGTTCTGACCAACTGCGACCCCAAGGAGTGGAACAGCGACGGTGCCGTCCTGCTCCGAGACGGCACCGAACACGTCCTGGCCGTGGTGGTCGAACGCCAACACCGGGCCGACGCTCGGAAGAAGTCGAGTTGGCCCGCCTACCTGGTCACCCTCTACGCGCGTCTGGGGTGTCCTGCGATCCTCCTCGTGCTCTGTCCCACCGACGGCATGGCGTGTACGTGCGCCGAGGAGATCCACATCGGACATCCGGGGTTCGTCCTCTCCCCCCTCGTGATCGGGCCGTCCGCCACGCCCGTGGTCACCGAGGCCGGGAAGGCGCGAGCACTGCCCGAACTGGCCGTCCTGTCGGCCAGGGCGCACGGCGACACCGATCCCAAGACCCTGGACGCGCTGATGGAGGCGCTGGACTCCATCGACCCCGATCGCCGCGCGTTTTACTATGACTACGTCATGGCCGGTCTCGGTGAGGCCGCCCTGAAACACATGGAGGACCTGATGGCAGTGGACACCTGGGAGTGGCAGAGCGACTTCGCCCGCAAGTACGTCGGAATCGGCCGTGAGGAGGGCCGCAAGGAGGGCCGCGAAGAGGTCCGCGCTGAGGTCCACGACGCGCTGGTCGACGGTGTGATCGCCGTCCTGGAGGGGCGCGGCCTCCCTGTCTCCGACCGGGTGCGCGAGCGCATCGCCTCCTGCGCCGATCTGTCGACCCTGCAGAAGTGGCTGCCCAAGGCCGCCGGTGTCGATCGCCCGGAGGACCTCTTCGACTGATCCCGGATGGGCCGGCCCCTCCGCCCGGTGCCGGAGGGGCGGGACGCGCGCGGTGCCGCCTACGCGTCCCGAAGGGCGGCCACGGCCGCGGCGGCGGCGCGCACCAGGGCGCGGCACGGCTCGTCCGAGGGATCGGGAACCCCCTCGACCGGGAACCAACCCAGGTCGTCGGACTCCTCGGGGTCTCGCACCAGCACGGCGTCCGGCGGTGCTACGGCCGCGAACTGCACGTCCAGGTGGTGGCTGCCGCCCCCGCACGGCACCGCGTGCCGGTCCAGGCGCACCGGCGACGGCAGCAGGGTGAGGCCGTCGATCCCCGACTCCTCGGCCGCCTCGCGCAGCGCGGCCCCCGCCAGGGTCGTGTCCTCCGGCTCGCAGTGGCCGCCGGTCTGCAACCACATGTTGAGGGTGCCGTGCAGTACCAGGGCCACCCGGGAACCGTCTGCGGAGATGATCGCCGTCGAGGCGGTCAGGTGTCCCGGTAGGCACTCCCGCCACATGGCGTCCCCGTGCGCGTCCAGGTGCTCCAGATAGGAGACGCGCAGTTCCTCCTGCCGGGCGTCGGGGGCCGCCCACGCCCCCAGCACCGCCCGGGCGTCCGCGTGCAGCGACACCTACTCGCCCTTCTTCCCGTCGTCTCCCTCGCCCTCCCCGGCCTCCGGGGCGTCGTCGGTGAGCGCCGAGAGGTCGAACCCCTCGTCGCGGCCGCGCACGAAGGCGTCCGGGTCGTCCAGGTCGTCACCGGTGGGCATCAGGTCCGGGTGCTGCCACACGGCGTCCCGTCCCTCGATCCCCCGCTCCCGCTCCAGCTTCTCCCAGAGGACGGACGCCTCCCGCAGACGGCGCGGGCGCAGCTCCAGGCCCACCAGGGCGGCGAAGGTGTGCTCGGCGGGACCGCCGGTCGCCCGGCGCCGCCGGGTCGCCTCGGCCAGCGCACCCTCCTGCGGCAGGCGCTCGGCCACCGCGTCGGAGACCACCGTGGCCACCCAGCCCTCGATCAGCGCCAGGGTCGTCTCCAGGCGGCTCAGCGCGGCCTTCTGCTGCGGCGTGTCCTCGGGCTGGAACAGGCCCTCGGTACCCCCGCCGCCGGCCAGCGCCTCCTGGAGCGCCTCCGGGTCGGTGAGGTCGAGCCCCCCGAGCCGGTCCTCCAGGCCACTGACGTCGAACGACATCCCGGAGGCGTACTCCTCCACGAGCCGGGACACGTGTGAGCGCAGCCACGGCACGTGCGAGTACAGCCGGTGCACGGCGGCCTCACGGGAGGCCAGGTACAGCCGAACCTCGTCGTCGGGGATGCCCAGACCCTCACCGAACGCCGCCACGCCCGGCGGCAGGAGCGCGGCGCGGCCCTCCCCGGCGAGCGGCAGGCCGATGTCGGTGGTGCCGATCACCTCGCGCGCCAGCTCGCCGATGGCCTGGCCCGCCTGCTGGCCGACCATCATGCCGCCCATCTGCTGGACCATCCCCAGCAGGGGACCGGCCACGTTCTGCATCTCCTCGGGCAGGTTCCGTCCCATGGACTGGACGGTCTTGGAGGTCAGTGGGTCGCACAGTTGCGCCCACGTGTCCATGGTCTTCTCGATCCACTCCGACCGGCTCCAGGCCTGGGCGGTCTGGAGGCCCGAGGGCAGGTCGGTGGCCTGGTCGAGCCACAGGTCGGCCAGGCGCAGCGCCTCCTCGACCTTGGCGTAGTCGTGCGGCGGGACACTGGCGTCGCCGTGCTGGGACACCGTGTGCCGCGCGATGTTCTTGACCGTGTCCCAGTTGATCCCCGACGCGGACGGGGAACCGCCGCCGGAACCCGGCGCGGGCTGCGACGACATCATGTCGGCGAACTGGCGCAGCATGTTCGCCATCTGTTGCGGGTCGCCGAACGGGAAGTCGCCCGGTCCTTGGGAGTCCCCTCCGCCCGGGCGGCCGCTGCCGGCACCCGAGCCGCCGGAGTGGCGTCCGGACTCGTCGTCGGGATCGTTCGGCATGCTGAAACCGAAAGGCAGGTCGCTCACTATCAGACCTCAGGCAGGATTAGGTTTGGTCTCCACTGGTCACGTTAGCTGGGAGTCGCCCGGAGTGAATACCGAAAGCAGCCAGGTTCGCCCAGAGCACACCCCGTCCGAAGGCACGGGCACGGTGGTCGGGGTCACCGGCGCCGCCTCCGGGCCGGGACGGCTCCTGGTACAACGCCTGACCGCGCCGAATGGTTCCACGGCCCCCCGGGAGGTCGTGGCGATCGACGGCGAGCTCGCCGACCTGCGCGGCGTCACCTGGCGTGTGGCCGACGTCTGCGACCCCGGGCTGGTCTCCCGCCTGGGCGGCATCGACGTCCTGGTGCACACGGCCGACGACCGATCCCTGGAGACCAGGCCCGCCAAGCGCCGCGCCCACAACATCCGGGCGGCGCAGACGGTGCTGACCGCCGCGGCGGCCTCCGGGGTCCCCCGGGTGGTCCTCGTCACCAGCACCGTGGTCTACGGCGCCAGACCCGACCACCCGGTCCCGCTGCCCGAGGACGCCCCGCGCGTCTCCGACAACAGCGCCGGACTGACCGGGGACTTCGCCGAGATCGAGGCCCTGGTGGAGCGGGCCCGCCGCGCCCACCCGGGGCTGTCGGTGACGGTCGTGCGGCCGGCCGCGCTCGTGGGACCCGGCCAGGACGGCCTGGTCAGCCGCCACTTCTCGTCGCCGCGCCTGCTGACGGTGAAGGGGCACGAACAGCGGTGGCAGTTCTGCCACGTCGACGACCTGGTCGACGCCCTGGCCTTCTGCGCCCTGCACGGTGTGGAGGGGGCCCGGGGTGTGGTGACCGTCGCCAGCGAGGGCTCCCTCTCCCAGGACGAGGTGGAGGACCTCGCGGAGATGAAGCACTTCGAGGTCGCACCGAACCTGGTGTTCGGCGCGATCCGCCGCCTGCACCAGGCCAGGATCACCCCCGCCGCGGAGAGCGAGCTCAAGCACCTCGTCTACCCGTGCGTGGCGGACTGCCGCGCCCTGCGCGAGGCGGGCTGGAAGCCCCGCTACACCAACGAGGAGGCCCTCGCGGAGCTGCTGGAGCACCGCAGCGGCAGGCCGGCGCTGGTGGGCCGCACCCTGGGCGCCAAGGAGGTCACCATCACCGCCGCCGGGGCCGCGGGTGCCGCCGCCGCGGCGATCGGCACGGCGGCGGCCATCCGCCACCTGCGCAAACGCGGGCGGGAATAGGAGAGGCCGGGTGCCGGGGCGTGAACCGGCCGACCCGGTGTTGGTACGTTCGTGGCGTGGAAGAAATCACTCTCGCTGCGGTACGCGACACCCCGCTGTCGGTGGACGAGGTCCTCAACGCCGTGTCGGACCCGCGTGCGGGCGGCACCGCCGTGTTCGTCGGCACGGTCCGCGACCACGACCACGGGCGCGACGTCGCCCGCCTGGCCTACTCCGCGCACCCCTCGGTCGAGGAGCGCCTGCGCTCGGTGATGGAGAAGGTGCTCACCGACACCACGGCCCCCGGCAGACCGGTCGTGCGGATGGCGGCCGTCCACCGGGTGGGCGACCTGGAGATCGGGGACGCCGCGGTCGTCGTGGCCGCCGCGGCCGCGCACCGGGAGGAGGCCTTCGCCGCCTGCCGCCGCCTCATCGACGACCTCAAGGCCCAGGTGCCCATCTGGAAGCACCAGTCCTTCGAGGACGGGGACGACGAGTGGGTGGGCACTCCGTGACCAGGGGTGAGGACCCCGAGGTGGACGCCGGGTGACCGGGTGAACCACCGGTACCCGGGCGGTCGTAGGGTATGGGCATGGTTCGTCGCCTCCTGACCCTTGTCGTCTCGCTCGTCCTCCTTGTGGGACTCGGCGTGGGCGGCCTGTACCTCCCCATGCCCTACCTGGTCGCCTCGCCCGGCCTCACCCTGAACACGGTCGGCGACTACGACGGCGAACCGGTCATCCGGGTCGAGGGCGCCGACAGCTACGAGCACGACGGCGCGCTCTCCATGGTGACCGTCCAGTACGCGGGCGGCCCCCAGAACCGGCTCAACCTGCTCACCGTCCTCACCGCCTGGCTCTCGCCCAGCAACGCGATCATGCCGGAGGAGCTGCTGTTCCCCGCCGACCGCTCCCCCGAGGAGGTCAGCGAACGCCAGACGGTCCAGATGAACGACTCCCAGACCAACGCCACCGCCGCCGCGCTCAACCAGCTCGGCATCGGCTACCAGGCGGTGCCGCTGGTCGCCGGGACGGTCGAGGGCATGCCGGCGGAGGGCCTGGTCGAGGCCGGGGACGTGATCGTCGCCATCGACGGCGAGCCCGTCCCCACCGACACGGGCGGCGACGACCCCGAGGAGGCCGTGGGCAGCTCCGCCGTCGTCGAACGGGTGGGCGGGCGCGAGCCCGGCGACCCCGTGGAGCTGGTACTGGACCGCGACGGGGAGAGCGTCGAGGTGGAGGTCGCCACCACCGAGGCCGAGGACGGCACGGCGGCGGTCGGCATCCTCATCGCCGACGACATGGACTTCCCCGTGGACGTCGAGATCTCCGTCGGGGAGATCGGCGGCCCCAGCGCGGGCATGGTCTTCGCCCTGGGAATCATGGACCGCCTCAGCGAGGAGAGCCTCACCGGCGGCGCCTCCGTGGCCGGATCGGGCACCATCACCTCCGACGGCCGGGTCGGCGGCATCAGCGGTATCGCGCAGAAGATGGTCAGCGCCGAGCGCGACGGCGCCGAGTACTTCCTGGTGGCCGCCGAGAGCTGCGACCAGACCTTCGACTCCGCCGCCCTCGACGACCTGGAGGTGGTCCGGGTGGAGACCCTCACCGACGCCGTGGCGGCCCTGGAGACCATCCGCACCGGTGAGGGCGAACTGCCCCGCTGCGAGGCCTGACCGCTCCGGTGGCTAAGCGCCTTCCGCCTCGTCGAGGTCGAGCGTCAGCGCCAGCGCCGAGGTGAGCGCGGGAATGAGGTCGGGGCCACTGAGGACCTCGTCCTCGCTGTCGTGGCTGCGCATCCGCATCGCGCAGTGCCGAGCGCCGTCGCGCATCACCCCGGCGACCATCCGGATCTCCTCGGTCTGCTTGCCCTCGGCCACCGGGTCCTCGCCCGCGGCCAGGGTCTCGTCGGACCCCTTCACCACCAGGCGCTCCATGACCAGGGCACAGCCCGCCACGTCCTCCGGCCACAGGATGCTGCCCAGGGCGTCCTCCAGGGTGACGCCGTCGGGCAGGGGCTCCTGCTCGACCGGGGTCAGTTCGTCGGGGTCGGCCGGGGCGTCCAGCCCCAGCAGGTCGGCCAGGCCCGGCTCCGCCTTCAGCAGTTCGGCGGTCGGAACCAGGGCGTACAGGCCCAGCGGCCGGTCCCACCCCTGTTCGGCGGCGTGGCGTTCGAGGTCCATGACGGCTTCGCGAATATTCGACACACCTCCATGGTGACCGATACCGGACCCCGCGGCTCCCACTCCGGACAGTAGGGTCATGCAGAAGGTCCGCCGGATGCCGCACCGATACCGCACCGATGCAGCCTCGTCACCCGGATGCGGAGGATTTCGGGAACCCGGCGCGACCGGATTAAGTTCTCTGTAAGAAGGCGCTGACACGCGCACCGAAACGCACCTACCAAGCCAGAACGAGGGGGAGGCGTGAGCTTCCGATCGCCCGGCGCACCACCTGCGCGTATGCCTCGCCGATCAAGGTTGCTCGCGCCTGTCGCGGCGACCGTGGTCGTCATCATCGCGGGCCTGGGGCTCGCCGCGAACTTCTGGACCGACTTCAAGTGGTTCAGCGCCGTCGGATACAGCTCGGTGTTCGTGACCGAACTGTGGACGCGGGCCCTGCTGTTCGCCGTGTCCGCGCTGGTGATGGGCGCCATCGTCGGCCTGAGTATCTTCTTCGCCTACCGGTTCCGCCCGCGCGTGCGCCCGCTGAGCCTGGAGCAGCAGGGCCTGGACCGGTACCGGCAGTCGATCGACCCGCACCGCGTCCTGTTCTTCTGGATCGCCGTCGGCGTCCTCGCCGTCCTGGCGGGCATCGCCTCCAGCGGTGACTGGCGCTCCTTCCTCCAGTTCGTGAACGCCTCCGACTTCGGGGTGACCGACCCCGAGTTCGGCAGGGACATCGGCTTCTACGCCTTCACCTACCCCTTCCTGCGGACGCTGCTCGGCTACGTGTACGCGGCCGTGATCCTGGCCTTCATCGCCGCGGTCGTCGTGCAGTACCTGTACGGCGGCGTGCGCCTGCAGACCGACGGCGGCCAGCGCGCCACCCCGTCCGCCCGCGTGCACCTGTCGGTGCTGCTGGGCGTCTTCGTGCTGCTGCGCGCCGCGTCCTACTGGCTGGACCGCTACGGGCTGGTCTTCTCCGAGCGCGGGTACACCTTCGGCGCCTCCTACACCGACGTGAACGCGGTCAAGGTCGCCCTGACCATCCTCACCGTCATCTCGGTCATCTGCGCCCTGCTGTTCTTCGCCAACATCTACTTCAAGAACACCATGGTCCCCGTGGCCAGCCTCGGGCTCCTCCTGCTGTCCGCGCTGATCATCGGCGTGGCCTACCCCGAGATCGTCCAGCGCTTCCAGGTCGACCCCAACGAGCTGCGCCTGGAGGAGGAGTACATCGACCGCAACATCGCCTCCACCCGCGCCGCCTACGGCATCGCCGACACCGAGGTGCAGGACTACGAGGCCACCACGGAGCTGACGCCGCAGGAGCTGGCGGCCGAGGCCGACACCATCCCCAGTGTCCGCCTGGCCGACCCCTCCGTGGTGTCGCAGACCTTCCAGCAGATGCAGCAGGTCCGCGGCTTCTACCAGTTCCCGGACGTGCTAGAGGTGGACCGCTACCCCGACACCGAGGGCAACCTGATCGACACGATCGTCGCCGCCCGCGAGCTCAGCGGCCCCCCCTCCGACCAGGACAACTGGCTGAACCGGCACCTGATCTACACCCACGGCTACGGCATGGTCGCCGCCGCGGGCAACCTCATCGACGACGAGGGGCGGCCGGTCTTCACCGAGTACAACATCCCGCCCCGCGGTGAGTTGAGCGAGGTCGTCGGCGACTACGAGCCGCGGATCTACTACGGCCAGGAGGGCGCCGACTACGTCATCGTCCAGGCCGAGCGCGAGTACGACTACCCGCTCGACGCCGAGGAGGAGACCGAGGACGTCCCGACGCTGGAGGACGCCGTCGAGCCGACGATGAGCCCCAGCCCGGAGGCGGACGAGGCCCGGGCCCCCGCCCAGGACTCCGAGGACGGCGGGGAGGAGACCGCGGAGCCGACCCCCGAGGCCACCGAGGGCGCGGCCGAGGAGGGCGCCGAGGACGGCGCCTCGCAGGCCTACAACCGCTACGAGGGCGACGGCGGCGTCCAGCTGAGCAACTTCTTCGACCGGATCCTGTACGCGATCAAGTACCAGGAACCCAACATCCTGCTCAACAGCGCCATCGAGGACGACTCGCGGATCATCTATGAGCGGGACCCGCTGGAGCGCGTGGAGCGGGTCGCCCCGTTCCTGACCACGGACAGCAACCCCTACCCGGCGATCGTCGACGGCCGCGTGCAGTGGATCGTGGACGCCTACACCACGTCCAACGGCTACCCCTACGCCAAGCCGATCGACTTCACCCAGGCGGTGAGCGACACCTTCACCGACAGCTCGGTGCAGCAGGTGGGGGCGCTGCCCGGCAACGAGGTCAACTACATCCGCAACTCGGTCAAGGCCACCGTCGACGCCTACGACGGCACCGTGACCCTGTACGCGTGGGACGAGGAGGACCCGGTCCTCCAGACCTGGATGAACGCCTTCCCGGACGCGGTCGCCGACCGGGACGAGATGAGCGAGGAGCTCCTCCAGCACGTCCGCTACCCGGACGACCTGTTCAAGGTGCAGCGCGAGATCATGCGCGAGTACCACGTGACCGGCGCCGAGGCCTTCTACGGCGGCCAGGACTTCTGGACGGTTCCGGCGGACCCGACCACCGGCAACGACGCGCCGATGCCCGCCTACCGGCAGACCATCAAGTACCCGGGGTCGGACGAGCCCAGCTTCTCGCTGACCACCACGTTCGTCCCGCGGGGCCGTGAGAACCTCGCGGCGTTCATGGCGGTCAACAGCGACCCCTCCTCGGACGGCTACGGGCAGTTGCAACTGCTCGAACTCCCGCGGAGCGGGGTCACCTTCGGCCCGGGGCAGATGCAGAACGCCTTCGACTCCGACGCCGCCGTGCGCGAGGTCCTGCTGCCGCTGGAGCAGTCCAACGCGGAGGTGACGCGGGGCAACCTGCTGACCCTGCCGTTCGCGGAGGGCCTGCTCTACGTCGAGCCGCTGTACGTCCAGGCCGGCGGTGGCGGCGCGGCCTCCTTCCCGCTGCTCCAGCAGGTGATGGTGGGCTTCGGTGAGGACGTGGCCATCGGCAACAACCTCCAGGACGCGCTGAACAACCTCTTCGGAGACGGCGAGGCGCCCCTGCCCGAGGGCGAGGAGCCCGCGGAGGAGGAACCGGCCGAGGACGAGCCCGCCGAGGGCTCGGAGGACGGCGAGGGCGGCGAGTCCTCCGACCAGGACCTGGTCGACGCCCTCAACGACGCCGTCGAGGCCTGGGAAGAGGCTCAGGAGAACCAGGACGCGGCCAACGAGGACCTGCGCGAGGCCCTGGAGGCCATCGAGGAGCAGTTGAACGAGTAGGCGTCCGCCTCCCGGTACTCCCGGGTACGGACGTCCGGCGGGGCGGGGCCTGTGCGGCCCCGCCCCGCCCGCGTGCGGGGCCGCGTGGGACGGGTCTCCCGGAAACGATTTGGGTTCGCGCGCGTGAAGCGCTAGTGTGGAGAACACGACGACGCGGGGTGGAGCAGTTCGGTAGCTCGCTGGGCTCATAACCCAGAGGTCGCAGGTTCAAATCCTGTCCCCGCTACTGAGAACCGGGCCCGGATTTCTTCCGGGTCCGGTGCTTTTTCGCCCTATCGGTGATTTCGGTGGGGCGGGCACGGAGCCGGTTCGATTCCGTGTCGGTGGTTCGGCGGCCCTCCCGGTGCTGGTAGAGTCATCGTAGAACAAACCGGCGCCAGTACCGGCCGGTCGGTGGGATCCCACGGTCACCCCTCGGGGAAAACCGATTTGCCACCGGGGACCGAAGGTCCTAAAGTAGGGATCACGACGCGGGGTGGAGCAGTTCGGTAGCTCGCTGGGCTCATAACCCAGAGGTCGCAGGTTCAAATCCTGTCCCCGCTACCAAGAAATTCGGGCCCGGGAGAAATCCCGGGCCCGAATTTTGTGTGCCTTTCCTGCCGCGTTCAGAGGGTCCGGCCCTCGACGAGCTCCACCACACGGTCGGCCCGCGCTGCCACCTTGGGATCGTGCGTCACCACCACCACGGCCGCCCCGCCGATCCGCGCCTGCTCCAGCAACTGGTCCATGATCATCGCGCTGCTGGCGGTGTCCAGGGCGCCCGTGGGCTCGTCGGCGAGGATGAGCGCGGGGGAGCGGCTCAGCGCACGCGCCAGCGCCACACGCTGCTGCTCACCGCCGGAGAGCTGGTGCGGCCGCGAGTGCAGGCGGTGCCCCAGGCCCACCGCCTCCAGCAGTTCCCGCGCCCGGGCGCGCCGCCGCAGCAGCGGGACCCCGCCCAGCACCATGGGCACCCCCACGTTGGCCAGGGCGGTGCGCCGCTCCAGCAGGTGGAACTGCTGGAACACGAACCCGATGCCCTCGCCGCGCAGCCGCGACCGGCGCCCCTCGCCCAGGCGGGTGGTGTCCTCGCCGTCGAACCCGTAGGAGCCGCCGCTGGGCCGGTCGAGCAGGCCCAGCAGGTTCAACAGGGTGGACTTGCCCGACCCCGACTGGCCGACGATCGCCACCACCTCGCCGCGCGCCACCTGGAAGGTGCAGTCGCTCAGCACGTCGATCCTCGCCCCGGACACCGTGAAGTGCCGGGTCAGCCCCCGCACGTCCAGCAGCGGCGCCGCGGCGGTGCGCGGGGACTCCGGCGAGGCAGCACCGGCCGACACCTAGCCCTCCTCCTCGAACACCGTTTCGGGGTCCAGGTCCCGGAACCCCTCCGCGGGGTCGTACGCCCCGGGGACGTCGAACCTGGGGTCGAGCGGTACCGGGTCCAGTACCGATTCGCCGACGCTCAGCCCTTCGGTGACCTCGATCATTGAGCCGTCGGTGACACCGAGCGAGACCTCGCGCGGCTCGTGGCCGCCGTCCCCGGCCACCACCATCACCTCCCCCTCGCCCCCGCCGCCGCGCACCGCCGTCACGGGCACGGCGACCACGCCGCTCACCTCGGCGGCGGCCACGGACAGCTCGCCGCGCACGCCCTCGAAGACCTCGACGTCGGCGGGGACGCGGCACACCAGTTCGGCACCGGCCTCGCCGCCGCCGTCCCCGGTGGCCTCCGAGGCGCCGACCGGGGCGCTGCCCAGGGACAGGAAGGTACAGGTGACGTCTGCCGGCCCCTGCTCGATCCGCAGGGTGATGTCCTCGGGGTCCTCGACGAAGCGGTACAGGTCGTTGGGCGGGACGCTCGCCACCGCCCGGAACTCCTCCTGGGCGACCTCGGCGACGGCGGTCCCCGGTTCGACGGTGTCCCCGGTCCACAGGTCGCCCATGCCGGACACCACGCCCGCGTCGGGGGAATACAGGATGACCTCGCGCGTGCCCGGGGCGGCGCCGTCCCCCTCGGGGGCCGGTCCGCCGGGCACCGCCAGGGTGAGGATCGGCGCCCCGTTGTCCACGGGGTCGCCGTCGGACACCCAGACCCGGGTGACCGTCCCGCCCTCGCGGGCGGTGACGTCCTCGCCGGGCGCGCGGCGGACGGTGGCGTCCAGCACCATCACCGAGCTGATGGAGGCCGTCCCCACCTCGTGGGGCGTCCCGCCCATGTCGGCGGCGGCCTGGTTCAGCGGGAACTCGGCCGGGGGCGTCCCGCCGGGCAGGCGCTGGAACAGGACGTAGCCGCCCCCGACCGCCACCGCCAGGAACAGGAGGGCGGCCCCGGCGACGATCCATCTCTTCTCGACCATTGGAGTCTCCTAATCACGCAGTCCCGCGACGACGGAGGCGCGCAGTGCCCGCGCCGCGGGGATGATCCCGGCCAGAAGCCCGACGAGGGCCGCGCTGCCCAGCCCCACGAGCACCGCGTCGCCCGGCACGTAGAGGCCGACGCTGTCCGGGATCGGGAGGAAGCGTTCGACGAGCAGGGCGCCCAGTTCGGTCAGGGCCAGCGACCCGCCGACGGCGATGAGCCCCGCCACCACGGACACCACCACCGCCTCCATGACCACGGCCACGAACAGCGTCGTGCGGGAGGCGCCCAGCGCCCGGTAGGTGGCCAGTTCGCGGCGGCGTTCGCGCACCGTCACCAGACCGACGTTGAGGACACCGAGCAGCCCGGTGCCGAGCGTGACGGCGGCGATCCCCATGAGCCCCCAGGACATGTACCTCAGGGGCTCCTGCATCGCCTCGGCGTGGTCGACGCGGAAGGCCGAGATCCCCTCGGCGGAGATGTCGGCCCCCCACCGCCAGGCCGCCGACCCCAGCGCGGTACGGAACTCCTGCCCGAAGGGGTCCACCGCGGCCGGGTGCTCGGAGTCGAAGAGGACGAGGTAGCTGGAGCGCGTCATCGGGTCGCCGAAGTCCGCCCCGGGCGGCATGGGGCCCACCGGGGGGCCTGCGGCCTCCGCACCGCCGAAGATCAGCTCCTCGCTGGCGGGGGAGCGCAGCAGGTAGGCGCTGTTGGCGGAGTAGTCCTGGTTGCTGTCGGAGAGGACCCCGACGATCCGCGCGTCCGTCCACTGCCCGGCGCCGATCTGTACCCGGGTGAGGTCGCCGAGTTGCTCGGCGAGCGACTCGTTGACCACCAGGACGGGGGCCAGCGAAGCGGTGTCGGCGTCGGTGAACCAGCGCCCCCGCGCGAGGTCGAGCCGACGGATCTCGCTCAGGTCCGGATCCACGCCGTTCACGCTCATGTCTGTCACCACGTTCTGGCCCGTGCGCAGGAGCGGACGCGAGGTCGGCGTCTGGTATAGCGAGACCTCCCGGCCGCCCACGCGCAGCAGGTCCGCCTCCAGCGCCGCGCGGTCGGTGACCTCCCCGGGGATCTCGACCTGGATGGTGGCGGGCAGACCGCCCTGGACCTCGCTCGTGGTGACGGCGTAGCGCTGCCCGAAGTTGCTCGCGGTGACCACCATGACCAGCGCGCCCACACCGACGACGATGCCGGTGCAGGACAGGATGGTCCGGGCGATGTTGGCACGCGAACCGGCGAAGGCCAGAACGACTCCGGCCGTGAGGGAACGGAGCATGCGGTCCCTTCCGGGTGGACGGCGGCGCCGCCGCGGCGCCCGGCCCCGGGGCACAAGGGGGCCTCCGATGGGTGATGCCGGAGACCTCGGCGGGGTTCACACCCGGAAGGGTTTTTCTGCGACGGGGCGGGGGAGGCGGGTCAGCGGACCGGGGTGGGACCCCCGTTGAGCCAGGTCAGCGCCGAGTCGTGCAGCAGGCCGTTGCTGCACACGAGTGGACCGCCGTCCTCGAACCCGGCGCCGCGCAGGTCGGTGGCCCGGCCGCCGGCCTCCTCCAGGATGATCGGCAGCGGCGCGGCGTCCCAGAGCGAGAGTTCGGGTTCGGCGGAGATGTCCACCACCCCCTCGGCGACCATCACGTGCGACCAGAAGTCGCCGTAGGCGCGGGTGCGCCACACCGAGCGGGTCAGGCCCAGGAAGGGGTCGAGCAGCCCCCGGTCCTCCCAGCCGGTCAGCGACGAGTAGCTGAACGAGGCGTCCTCCAGTTTCGCCACCTGCGACACCTGGCAGCGCGAGGCCTGCGACAGGCTGCGCCCCGTCCACGCGCCGCGGCCCAGGGAGGCCCACCAGCGGCGGTGCAGCGCAGGGGCGGAGACGACGCCGACCACGGGGCGCTCGTTCTCCATCAGGGCGATCAGGGTGGCCCACACGGGGACGCCGCGGACGTAGTTCTTCGTCCCGTCGATGGGGTCGATGACCCACACCCGGTGGCTGTTGCCGGTCTTGCCGTACTCCTCCCCGACCACGGCGTCCCGGGGGCGGGCGCGGGAGAGCACGCCGCGCAGGGTCTCCTCGACCATGCGGTCGGCCTCGGTGACCGGTGTGAGGTCCGGTTTGGTGTCGACTTCGAGGTCGAGCGCGCGGAAGCGCTTGAGCGCGATGTCGTCGGCAGCGTCGGCGAGCACGTGGGCCAGCCGCAGATCATCGTCAAAGGACGCCATGGGCGGTAACGCTACATCCTGGGTGCCCGCTTGGCGAAGGGTGCGCGTGGTGCAGGGGATGCTCGCAACGGGCGTGTAGCGCCGTGGGGTGGTCATCGCGGGCGGAACCGACCTCGCCTGTGGGCTGGCGGAGAGTTCAGGGTGACGTGCTCCCCTCCCTCTCTTTCTGAGACGAAGTCTCACATAACTTTCCTATATACAACTATTGAGTCCGGTTCGACTTGTTTGTCCTTGTTTGCGCTGTAGTGTCCGTCAGCATTGATTACTTGGGGTCACACTGTCTCGTTAATTCGGAGTTCAGCTTCGTTGGGAGATTGTGACCTAAGGCCTTTATCGTTCCGTTTTCTCCTGCCCATAGCTTCCGAGTGCTGTTTGGGGCCCTGACCCAAGTTCGCTAGGAAGCCTTGATGACACCCCCCATCCCGCGCCCGCTACGCACGGGCGCGCTCACGGCCGCTATGGTCATGGCTCTCGTCGGCTTGGGCGCCTCCTCCGCGCAAGCGGACACGTGCCAGGCCGGTGCCGAGTCGGACTTCAACGGTGACGGAACCGCCGACCTTGCGATCGGCGATCCCGACGCCGATGTCGGCGGAGTCGAGCGAGCCGGCCGTATCACCGTGGCCTATGGGGGTGGAGGCGGCGCCCATCTCCTCGAACGCGGGAGTGGGAGCGTTCCCGGCAGCCCGGGGCAGGGCGACCGCTTCGGCGAGGCCATGGACACCTTCGACCACGACGGCGACGGCTGCACCGACCTGATCGTGGGTCTGCCCTACGAGGACGTCAACGGGCTGGAGGAGGCCGGTGCGGCCCTGATCGTCTACGGATCCCCCACAGGACTCGGCGAAGGAGCCGCTGCTCAGGTCTGGGACCAGGACACCGCAGGGTTCGGAGGTAGCCCTGAGGCCGATGACTGGTTCGGGCACGCTGTGGCAGCGGGCAACATGCCCGACGGTGAGCCCTACGCGGTGATCGGCATTCCCGGCGAGTCCATCGGCGATGTCAAGGACGCCGGTTACATCCAGTACGTCCGTGGTGACTACACCGCCAACTTCCACCAGGACACGGACGGTGTTCCCGGCGCGACTGAGACCAATGACCGCTACGGCTTCGATGTGGTGGTGACAGACACACTCATGGTGATCGGCTCTCCGGGAGAGGCTTCCGGACCACAGACGTTCGCCGGTCACGTGCATCTGTTCAACCACGAGCAGGCCGATACCATGCCTGATTTCGTTGGCAGCCTCAACCAGGACTTGGATTCCTCCGTGTCTGGCGGCGTCACCGATGTCGCCGAAGTGGGAGATCGCACCGGAACATCGGTGCACGCCATCGACTACCTCACTGCGGACGGCTCCACCGAGACCATGATCGCCATCGGCTCCCCTGGAGAGGACCTGGGTACGGGAGAGACCGATACCGGCGCGGTGCACGTCTTCAGCTCCCAGGCGAACGGCACCCGGAGTGAACTCTTCTTCGCCGACCGCGACACCGGCGGTATGGACCTGGCCCAGAGTTCGGACTTCCTCGGCCAGCACGTGCGCCTCGTGGACACCACACCCGGGCAGAACGCGACCACCACATCGATCAAGCTCATCGTCGGTACCCCCGGCCACACCGTGGGCCAGGACCGGGCCGCGGGAATGGTCCAGGTCTTCCACCCCCTGACCGGAGCGGTGACCGACCGCGTCGACCTGGACCGATCCGGCCACGCCGCGCTGGGCGCCCCCGTCGCCGGAGGCCACTTCGGCATGTCCTTCCGCGCCACCGCCGACGACCTGTACCTGGCCACCCCCTTCGACCCGGACGACCCGGGCGCCGTACACGCCGTCTCCTGGACCGACCTGGAGTCCGGCACACCCACCTGGAACTCATGGATCCCGGGACAGAACGGGATACCCGCGGGCGGAACCGCGTTCGGAGCCGCACTGGGCTGACCCCGCCCCGCCCCTCGACCCGACCCGTACCTCCCCTGTCCGGAAGGATCCCCCGTGCCCACCCCCGGCGCCCCTGCACCGCAGCCCAGACGCAGAGCGTTCACCCTCACACGTCGCCCCTCGCGGCCCTGACCACCCTCGCCGTGATCACCGCGATGAGCACCGTGCTGTCGGCCACCGCACCCCTGACCGGCACCGACACCGCCTACGCCGACGAGCCCACCGCCGCCACCGAGGCCCAGGCCAGCGCGCAGGCCGCCGAACTCGGTGAACGGGTCGAGGTCACCGGACTGCGCCAGGAGCGCCGCACCGTCTACGCCGAACCCGACGGCAGTTTCACCGCACTGGAGCACATCAACCCCGTCCGTGTCATGCGTGACGGCCAGTGGACCGAACCCGACGCCACCCTGGTCCGCAACGACGACGGCACCATCACCCCCACCGCCGCCACCGTCGGCCTGAGCCTGTCCCCGGGCGGCGACGGGCCGCTGGCCGTCCTCAACCGGGTCGGCAAGGAGATGGCCCTGCAGTGGCCCACCCCCCTGCCCGAACCCGAACTGGACGGCGACGAGGCCCGCTACCCTGCCGTGGCCCCCGACGTCGACCTCATCGTCCGCGCCGACGTCGACGGCTTCTCCCACGTCCTGGTGGTCCACACCCCCGAGGCCGCCGCCAGCGAGGAACTGGCCGAACTGCGCCTGGGCACACAGGTGGACGGCGTCGAACTCGCCGAGAACGGGACCGGCCTCGAAGCGGTCGACACCGGCGCGGGCGGCGCCGTGTTCGAAGCCGCCCAACCCCTCATGTGGGACTCGGGCACCACCGGACCCGACACCGCAGAACAGGGGGAACAGGAGGGGGACACCGCGACCGAACCCCGCGCCCTGCCCCCCGGAACGGCCGACGCCGAGGGCGACCACCCCGAGCAGGGGCCGCTGGAGTCCTCCCGCGTCTCCTCCGTGGACGTCGAACTCGACGGCACCGACCTGGTCCTGCGCCCCGACCAGGAGATGGTCGCCGACCCAGAGACCACCTACCCCCTCTACATCGATCCGGTGTGGAAGACCTCCACCCTCTCCGCCTGGGCCATGGTCTCCTCCGGATACTCCTCCACCTCCTACTGGAAGTTCTCCGGCGAGGACCACGAGGGCACCGGACAGTGCCCGCAACTGTACGGCGACCCCTACTACTGCAACGGCGTCGGTACCAAACGCCTCCTCTACCGCATCCCCACCAGCGCCTACGCCGACAAGCAGATCCTCTCCGCCGAACTCGCCGTCACCCTTTACCACACCTACAACTCCACCGCCTACCCCGTGCGCGCCTACCGCACCGGCGGCTTCAACAGCTCCACCACCTGGAGCAACCAGCCCTCGTGGGCCTCCCACGAGGACACCAAGAGCCCCTCCAACCCCGCGGGTTCGTGCACCCCCACCAACCAGAACGTGCGCTTCGACGTCTCCGACGCCGTCTCCAGCGCCGCGTCCGGCGGCTGGTCCACCACGTCCTTCGGCCTGCGCGCCGGTGACGAGTCCACCTACCTCCAGTGGAAGCGCTTCTGCGACAACGCCCACCTGGAAGTGCAGTACAACACCGTCCCCGACACTCCCGACCAGGACACCCTGAGCCTGTCCCCGGGCGGTGCCTGCGTCTACGGATCCGACCGCCCCTACGTCGACGAGGCCCCGCGCCTGTCGGCCTACCTGGACGACGACGACCACTCCAGCTCGGCCGTCGAACAGCTCAAGGCCCAGTTCCGCGTGTTCTGGACCGACGGCCAGGGCCAGGAACAGGAACTCACCCACACCACCTCGGAGAAGGCCGCCGGCTCCTACTTCTCCTACCAGGTGCCCGACACCATCCCCGAGAACACCACCATCGGCTGGATCGTGCGCGCCTCCGACGGCGACGCCTGGAGCCCCTGGAGCTGGACGGGCGCGCAGACCCGCTGCGAGTTCGTCTACGACTCCACCGCCCCCGACGAACCGGAGATCTCCTCCGCCGACTTCCCCGCCGACGACGCCTGGCACGACGGCGTCGGCGTCTACGGCGAGTTCACCCTCTCCTCGCCCTCCACCGACGTGGCCGAGTACCGCTACGGCGTCAACGAGGACCCCTCCGCCGCCCACACCCTCACCCCCGACGGCGACGGCGACGCCACCCTGGCCTGGACCCCCACCCGCGAGGGCCCGCACAGCCTCTACGTCGAGGCCGTCGACCAGGCCGGCAAGGTCAGCACCCGCGCCAGCCACCTCTTCCTCGTCGACGCCGGACGCCCCGCCGTCGGCCAGTGGGGCATGGCCGACGACACCGGCTCCGCAGGCGCGGCCGATGCCTCCTCCGGAGGCCACATCGCGACCGCTGGAGACGGAACCGCCTTCGGAGACCAGGGCCCCGGCGGCACCGCCAGCCGCGCCGCCGCCCTGGACGGCACCGACGGCGCCTACCTCGCCCCCGGCGCGCACCTGGTGGACACCACCGGCCTGTTCTCGGCCGCCGCCTGGGTCCGCTTGGACGACCTCACCCGGGACCAGGTGGTCCTGTCCCAGGACGGCACCGGCGAACCCGGGTTCACACTCGGCTACGACGCCTCCGACCAGGCATGGCGCCTGTCCTTCCCCGAATCCGACATGTACGCCCTGGGCGGGTGGTCCGTCTCCGCACAGGCCACGGTCACCGAGGGGGAGTGGGCCCACCTGGCCTTCTCCCACGACGGCCGCGCCAACCTGACCCGCTTCTACGTCAACGGCTCCCTGGAGGGGACCGTCGAGCGCACCACCGTCTGGTACGCGCCGGGCGAGGTGCAGATCGGCCGCGCCGCCACGCGCAGCGGCTACGACCGCCACCTGCACGGCGCGCTCGCCGACGTGCGCGTCTTCGACCGGCTCGTCACGGCCGGGGAGGTCGAGCGCCTGCGCAGCCTGCCGGTGGAGCGCACCGGCTACTGGCGCTTCAACGAGGCCAGCGGCGGCACCAGCCCCGAACACGCCGGCGGCGAGGACATGCACCTGGACGGCGACGCGGCCATCTACGAATCCGACCCCTGGTTCGGTGACAGCGCCCTCCTGGGCCAGGGCCACCTGCAACTCGACGGTGACGGCGACGCGGCCGACGCCTACGACGAGACCGTCATGCAGGGCAGCTTCACCGTCAGCGTCCGAGCCCGCCTGGCCGCGGCCGAACCGGCGGAGACGATGTCGGTGCTCTCCCAGAGCCTGTTCGGAACCCTGTTCGACATCCGCTACAGCGCCGACAGCGGACGCTGGGAGGCCCTCCTCGCCCACGAGGACACCGACACGGCCCAGACCACCGTGCTCACCGCGGACAACACCGCCCCCAGTTCGGAGAACCGCGGCGACCACCTGGCGCTGGTCTTCGACGCCTTCGCCCAGGAGGCCCGCTTCTACGTCAACGGCACCCACGCCCAGACCGCCCCCTTCTCACCGGGATGGCAGACCGGGTTCGACCAGAACCAGATGAGAGCCCTCGTGCTCCCCACGCCTCGGCTGAACGCGGGCCGCTCCAGGGCCGACAACGACTGGCAGCAGTACTTCTCCGGAGCGGTCGACGACGTCCGCGTCTACTCCGGAGCCGCCGACGAGACACTCCTCTCCGCGCTCAACCGGACCACCGAGAACCCGGAGCTGTGACCGGTATGACCACCCCCACCCCCGACACCCACGAACCGAACGACGGACGTCCCCGCGAGGGGAGGGCCCGCCGCGTGCGCACCGCTCTCCTCTCCGCGGGCGCCGCGGTCATGGCCGTGGTCCTCATCGTCACGCTCGTCCAAGTGGTCCAGGGCCTGCCCGACTGGATGGGCGGCGAGGCCCCCGACACCCAGGAGCTGGCCGACCCCGTCACCGGAACCACCGGCGAGGTCGAACCCCGGCGGATGGGCGAGGAGCTGGCCGAGGCCGCCGAACACGACGTCCAGGCGTCCTGGCCCACCACCGCCGACGCGGTGGTCCCGGTCCGCGACAGCGCCGACCCCGACGACATGGACCTGGTCGGCGACCTGCCGGTCCAGGCCGTCTCCTCGCAGGCCGAGGGCACGGTCCAGGTGGAGGTCCTCGACACCTCCGCCGCGCAGGAGGCGGGCTTCGACGGCCTCCTCCTGCAGGTGACCGGTGCCGAAGACGTGGAACTGCACGTCGACCACTCGGCGTTCTCCGACGCCTACGGCGGCTCCTACGGGGACCGGCTGGCCCTGTGGCCCATGCCGCCCTGCTTCCTGACCACCCCCGGGGAACCCGGTTGCAGCACGCCCCTGGAGGGCGAGCCGGTGGACACCGGCAGTGCTCAGACCGTCGCCGCGCTGTTCTCCCCCGACCAGGGGGAGAGCCCCGCCGCGGACGAGGCCCGCGCCCCCGCCCGGAATCCGGCCGCCTCCGCGGCGTCCCTGCCCGCCGAGCCCGGGACCGCCGCCACAGCCGTGTTCGCCCTGGCCGCCTCCACCTCCTCCGGTAGTGGAGACTACGGCGCGACCGCCCTGCAGCCGTCCTCGTCCTGGACCGTGTCCACCTCCTCGGGCGCCTTCACCTGGTCCTACCCGCTGGAGACGGTGCCCGTCCCCTCCAGCCTCCAGCCGAAGCTGTCGCTGGACTACTCCTCCCAGTCCGTGGACGGGCGCACCAGCACCACCAACAACCAGGGCTCCTGGATCGGTGAGGGCTTCTCCTACGAACCCGGCTACATCGAGCGCTCCTACGGCTCCTGCTCCGACGACGGCCACGAGACCAAGAGCGACCAGTGCTGGGCCACCGACAACGCCACCCTGATGCTCAACGGCACCTCGGGCAGCCTGATCAAGGACGACGACACCGGCGAGTGGCGCCTGGAGGCCGACGACAACTCCAAGATCGAACGCCTCACCGGCGCCGAGAACGGCGACGACGACGGCGAGTACTGGAAGGTCACCACCACCGACGGCACCCAGTACTACTTCGGCCGCAACCGGCTGCCCGGCTGGAGCAGCGGCGACGAGACCACCGACTCGGCCTGGACCGTGCCCGTCTTCGGTGACGACGACGGCGAGCCCTGCCACGAGTCGACCCTCGACGACTCCTGGTGCCAGCAGGGCTGGCGCTGGAACCTCGACTACGTCGAGGACCCCCACGGCAACGTGATGACCTACTTCTACGAGAAGGAGACCAACCACTACGCCCTCAACGCCGAGGTCGACGAGGACGGCACCGCCTACACCCGCGGCGGCTACCTCACCCGCATCGACTACGGACAGCGCGCCGGTGAGGTCTACGACGGCGACGCCCCCGCGCGCGTGGTCTTCGACACCACCGAGCGCTGCCTGCCCGACGACGAGTTCGACTGCGCCGCCGACAGCCTGGACGACGACACAGCCCAGCACTGGCCGGACGTGCCCTACGACATGGCGTGCGAGGCCGACACCGAGTGCGGCTGGACCCAGACCTCCCCCTCGTTCTGGACCCGCAAGCGCCTGGAACAGATCCGCACCCAGTACGACACCGGTGACGGCTACCAGACCGTCGACGCCTGGGAACTGACCCACCTGTTCACCGACAACGGCGACGGTTCCCGCACCCTGTGGCTGTCGGAGATCACCCGCACCGGCCACGACGGCGAGGAGCAGGAGTCCCTGCCCTCGGTCCAGCTCGACGGCATCCAACTGCCCAACCGCGTCGACGACCCCGGCGACAACATCCAGCCGTTCAACCGCTTCCGCCTGTCCACGGTCTACACCGAGTTCGGCGGACAGGTCGACGTCAACTACCTCGGCGGCACCTGCGCCCACGACGACCTGCCCACCGAGGGCGAGCAGACCGGGCGCTGCTACCCCGTCAAGTGGAACCCGCCCGGCGAGGAAGACCCCGTCACCGACTGGTTCCACAAGTACGTGGTCGAGGAGGTCATCCAGACCGACCGGACCGGCGGCGCACCCGACCAGGTCACACGGCACGAGTACGTCGGTGACGCCGGATGGCGCCACACCGAGCCCAACGGCATCACCGACGAGGAATACCACACCTGGGACCAGTGGCGCGGCTACGAGACCGTGCGGGTGTACAACGGTGACGGCCAGACCATGTCCACCCGGGTCGACCACACCTACATGCGCGGCCTGGACGGCGACGAGGACCCCGACGGCGGCACAGTCTCGGCGACGGTGACCGACTCCACCGGCCAGGACTACACCGACCACGACGAACTCGCCGGCCACGAACTGGAGACGATCACCTACGACGGCGAGGAGATCGTCAGCAAGACGATCTCCGAACCCTGGCGGCACGTCACCGCCACCCGCACCGAGGACTGGAACACCGACCACGCGGTGTACACCAACACCGACTCGGAGCGCTCCTACACCACCCTGCCCGACGGCTCCTGGCAGGAGACCGCCCGCCACACCGCCTTCGACACCGGCACCGGCCTCGCCGAAGAGGTCGACGACCTCGGCGACGTCTCCACCGCCGACGACGACGTGTGCAGCCGCACCACCTACGCGCAGAACACCGGTGCGCACATCCTCACCCTCGTCGCGCGGGTGGAGAGCGTCTCGGTGTCCTGCTCCGAGCAGGCCACCGACGACGACCTGCTCTCGGACGTGCGCCGCCACTACGACGGCGGGGCCTACGGCGACGACCCCACCGAGGGCGACATCACCGTCATGGAGGAGTTCGACGGCCGCGACGGCGACGGCGACCCCGTCTACAGCACCGTCAAGGGCTTCGCCTACGACGACTACGGCATGGTCACCGAGATCACCGACGCCGAGGGCATGGTCACCCAGAGCACCGACCACGTCTACAGCAACGGCCTGCTCACCGAGATCACCGCCACCAACGCCCTCGGCCACACCCAGGTCACGCACATCGAACCGGCGCGCGGAGCGGTCTACGCCGAGGTCGACGCCAACGGCCGACGCACCGACGTCGGCCGCGACCCCCTGGGCAGGACCACCGACGTCTGGATGCCGGACCGGCCCAAGAGCCAGGGCATGACCCCCAACGTCAAGTACGGGTACACCATCACCGACGGTGCGCCCGCGGCGGTCTCCACCCAGAGCATCCGCAACGACGGCACCTACGAGACCTCCTACCAGATCTACGACGGGTTCCTGCGCACACGGCAGGTCCAGGTACCCGGCCCCGACGGCGGACGCCTGGTCGCCGACACCTTCTACAACGGCACCGGCAAGGTCGCCAAGACCAACGACGCCTACTACGCCGTCGGTGCACCGGAGGCAAGCCTGCTCGTCGTCGGCAACGGCGACGTGCAGGGCCAGACCGTCTACACCTACGACGGTGCGGGCCGGGCCACCGACATCATCCAGCGGGTGGCCGGTGACGAGCTGTGGCGTTCCACCGCCGTCCACGAGGGCGACCGCGTCCACGTCACCCCGCCCGAGGGCGGCGTGCCCACCACGGTCATCAGCAACGCCCGCGGCCAGAAGGTGGAGCAGCGCCAGTACACCGGGGACCTCCCCGAGGGCGACTACGTCTCCACCACCTACACCTACACGCCCGGCGGCCAACTGGAGACGGCCACCACCCCGGCCGGTGAGGTGTGGAGCTACGAGTACGACCACAAGGGCCGCCGGGTCTCCACCGACGACCCCAACAGCGGTACCACCACCAGCGTCTACGACGACCTGGACCAGCTCGTCTCCACCACCGACGCCAACGGCACCACGGTCTCCTACGTCTACGACGACCTGGGCCGCGTGGTGGAGACCTGGGAGGGCGCACCCGACACCGGGACGCCCCTCACCTCCTACCAGTACGACACCCGCCTCAAGGGCGAGCTGTTCATCCAGACCCGGCACACCGACCAGGGCGACTTCCGGGTCGGGATCATCGGCCAGGACGAGCTGTACCGGCCCACCAACATCCTCTACGGGATCCCCTCCTCGCAGGGCGCGCTGTCGGGCAACTACGAGTTCTCCGTCAGCTACAACCCCGACGGCACCGTGCAGGGCATGGGCCTGCCCGCGGCGGGCGGGCTCTCCGCCGAGTCCACCGTCATCGACTACGACGACCTGGGACGGCCGGTCAGCCTGACCGGTGACTCCACCTACGTCACCGACACGGACTACACCCAGACGGGTCTGCCCCTGCAGATCGAACTGGACACCGGAGCGGGTCCGGCGGCGTGGATCACCAACGAGTACGAGCAAGGCACCCAGCGCCTGATCGGCACCCGCGTCGACCGCCAGGGCGGCACCGCGCCCCTGATGGACGCCGGATACCACTACGACGACTCCGGCAGCGTGGTGTCCATCACTGACTCGCCCGGGGACGGCACCGACCAGACCCAGTGCTTCACCTACGACGGGCTGCTCCAGCTCACCCAGGCGTGGACGCTCCCGGGCAGCGACCCGGCCGACTGCGAGACGGCGCCCACCAGCCAGGACGTGGGCGGCCCGGAGCCCTACTGGCACTCCTACACCTACGACGCGGCGGGCAACCGCCTCACCGAGACCCACCACGACACCACCGGTACCGGTAGCGACGTGGTGCGCGACTACACCTACCCCGCCGAGGGGGAGGACCAGCCCAACACCGTCCAGAGCGTGGTGCAGAGCACCGCCCAGGGCGACACGCTCTCGACCTTCGCCTACGACGCGGCCGGCAACACCACCGAACGCGATCTGGTCGGTGAGCTCCAGGAACTCACCTGGAACGCCGAGGGCAAGCTGGACTCGGTCTCCACCCCCGGCGGGGACACCTCGTTCGTCTACAGCGCCGACGGCAAACGGCTCGTCCACTCCACCCCGCAGGCCGACACCCTGTACCTGCCGGGTATGGAACTGCGGGCGGACGCCATCACCGGCGAGGTGAAGGCCACCCGCTACTACGAGCACGCCGGGCAGACGGTGGCCGCGCGCACCCCCGACGACGTGCACCTGATGGCCGCCGACCACCAGGGCACCGGCCAGGTGGCCATGGACGCCGCCGCCGACACGTCGGTGCGCCGCTACTTCACGCCCTTTGGCGTCGAGCGCGGCGGCTCGGGGCAGGGCTGGCCGGACGACAAGGGTTTCCTCGGCGCGACCATGGACGCCTCCACCGGCCTGGTGCTGGTCGGGGCACGCGAGTACGACGCGGCCCTGGGCCGGTTCCTGTCGGCGGACCCGATCGCCGACATGTCCGACCCGTTGCAGCTCAACGGGTACGCCTACGCCAACAACACCCCGCTGACCCGCTCGGACCCCTCGGGTCTGTGGCCGAACTGGCTGGACTCGGCTGCGGACAAAGTGAGCAGCGCGGCGAGTTCGGCCTGGGACGGGGTGAAGTCCGGCTACCAGTCCGCCAAGAGCTGGGTCAGCGAGAACAAGAACACCATCATCGCGGTGGGCGTGGGCACGGCTGTGGGTGTTGGGTGCTCGGCACTCACCGCCGGATTCGGGGCTCTCGGCTGCGCCGCGCTGGGTGGCGCTGTGGGAAGCCTGGTCCAGTACGGGCTGGACACCCCGCGTGATGACTGGTCTGTGTCAGGTGCTGCTGGTTCGGCTGCCTTCGGTGCTGTCACGGGGCTCGCGGGCGGTGCTATCGGGGCCGGTCTGGGCGGTGCGATTCGGGCCGGTGCCCAATGGGTCGGCCAGCGGGGCGGCGGTGCCGTCGTGAGCCGCATCACGTCGTGGATGGGTAACGGTAGCCGTGGTGGGGCTTCGTCCACACCGCGGACCCCGCCCGCCACGGCGGCGTCGAACACCATCCGGAACACGGCGTCGTCCTCCACGCGTGGCCCTGCGGGGGCGTCGTGCCGTGTGGGCAACAGCTTCGCGCCCGGTACGGGTGTGGTGATGGCCGACG
>NZ_JBHMIV010000035.1:0-55176 GCF_048060475.1 Nocardiopsis sp. LOL_012
GCGACCGCCTCTCCCAGTGGGACCCCCACGACGGCGCCAGCCAGATCTGGGACCTCATCGAAGTCGACGGCGGCACCGGCCCCACGGACCCGCCCGAGCCGACCGATCCGCCGGACGGTTCGGCGATCCACGCCGCGCCCGGCGGCAGCAGCGGCGCCTCCGGCAGCGCGTCGAACCCGACCACGCTCACCTCCGCGATCGACCGCGTCGACCCCGGCGGCACCATCTACCTGCGCGGCGGCACCTACCGCCTGTCCCAGACCGTCACCATCGGCGGCAACGGCGGCAGCTCCAGCGGACGCACACTGCTGTCGGCCTACCCGGGTGAGACGCCGGTGCTGAACTTCTCCGCGCAGAGCGAGAACTCCTCCAACCGCGGCCTGTCGCTGAACGCCTCCTACTGGCACCTGCGCGGCCTGGTCGTGGAGCACGCCGGGGACAACGGCATCTCCATCGGCGGCAGCCACAACATCGTGGAGGGCACCACCACCCGCTTCAACCACGACACCGGTCTGCAGATCTCGCGTGCCTCCTCCAGCACGCCGCGCAGCCAGTGGCCCGCGCACAACCTCGTGGTGTCCTCGGTCTCCCACGACAACGCCGACTCCGACGGCGAGGACGCCGACGGGTTCGCGGCCAAGCTGACCTCCGGTGAGGGCAACGTGTTCCGCGACACGGTGGCCCACCACAACATCGACGACGGCTGGGACCTGTACACCAAGACCGAGACCGGCGCGATCGGCGCGGTGACCATCGAGGACTCGCTGGCCTACGGCAACGGCACGCTCAGCGACGGGACACAGAACGCCAGCGGCGACCGCAACGGGTTCAAGCTCGGCGGCGAGGACATCTCGGTCCGGCACGTGATCAGGAACAACGTGGCCTACGACAACGGCAAGCACGGGTTCACCTACAACCGCAACCCGGGGCCGATGACGGTGGTGGGCAACGTGAGCGTCGGCAACGAGGTCCGCAACTTCAACTTCGACGGCGGGTCGTCCTACTTCCGGGACAACACCTCCTGCGACGGCGGCTCCACCGACCGGTACTACGGCGACGCCGACGGCTCCAACCAGTTCTGGAACGGGTCGAACGGGTCGCGCTGCTCGTCCTACAGCGGCGGGCTGGACTGGTCCTTCACCGGTGACGGCCAGCTCGTGGTGACCATCGGCGGCAACCGGGTCTGACCCCCGGCCGGAACGACGGCGGGGTCCGCACGGTTCGTGCGGACCCCGTTCGCGTTCACGGCCCGGCGTGTCAGGTGCGTACGCCCATCCGCCGCAGGGGCTCGGCGAGTTCGGTCTCGAAGAACGTGAAGAACCCCTGCGGGTCGGGGCCGGCGTTGATCAGGCACAGGTGGTCGAAGCCGGCGTCGGCGAACCGGGAGACGACCTCCAGGTGGCGGTCGGGGTCGGGCCCGTGGCCGAAGGTGTCGGCCATCTCCTCCTCGCCGACGAACGCGGTGGCGGCCTCGAAGTTCACGGGGTTGGGCAGTTCGGCCTGCACCTTCCATCCGGTGGCCCCGAAACGGAACATCGCACGGGCCGACTCCAGAGCGCCCTGCTCGCTGTCGGCCCAGGCCAGGGGCACTTCGGCGTAGCGCGGCCCGGTGCCGCCGCCGTCCTCGTACACCCTGGTGAGTTCGCGCTCGGGTTCCGTGCAGAAGAGGCCGTCGCCGAGTTCGGCGGCCAGGGCGGCGGCGCGGGGGCCGCCCGCGGCCACCAGGATCGGCGGCGGCTCGTCGGGGAGGTCGAACACCCGGGCGTCCTCCAGCGCCAGGTGCCTGCCCCGGTAGGAGTGGTATCCGCCGGACCAGAGGAGGCGGATGATCTCGATCGCCTCCCTCAGCATCTCGTGGCGCGTGGCGACGTTCGGCCATCCCTGGCCGACCACGTGCTCGTTCAGGCGCTCGCCGGAGCCCAGCCCGAGGCTGAACCGCCCGTCGGAGAGGATGGCCGTGGTCGCGGCGGCCTGCGCGACGATCGCCGGGTGCACGCGCAGGATCGGGCAGGTCACACCGGTGGCGAGTCCGACGGTGTCGGTGCGCTCGGCCATGGCGGCGAGCATCGACCACACGAACCCGGCGTGCCCGTGGTCGAACAGCCAGGGGTGGAAGTGGTCACTGACCTCGACGAAGTCGAATCCGGCCTGTTCGGCGCGGATCGCCTGGTCGACGATCTCGCGGGGCCCGTACCCCTCCGCGAAGAGCTTGTAGCCGACCTTCATGTCTGCCTCCCGTATCAGGTCGTGCCGCCGGAGCCGGAGGTGCGCCGTTCGCTCTCCCTGCGCAGGGCCTCCACGAGTTCGTCCTTGTCCATGGACGAGCGGCCCTGGATCCCCAGGTCCCTGGCCTGTGCGTAGAGGTGTTCCTTGGTGGCGTTGGCGTCGACGCCTCCGGCGGTCGGCAGGTCGCGGCCGCGTCCCGCCTCCGGGTTCTCGGCCTGGGCGTCGGAGGGGCCGCTGCGCTGCTTGGGCACCCACCGGTCGCCGTACTTCTCGAACTCGTGCTTGACCGCCGCGAACGCGACGCGGTGCGCGCGTTCGCCCTCCCCGTACTGTTCGACGGCCGAGTCGTGGGCCTTGACCCAGGTGTCCTGGGCCTTCTGCGGCGACCTCTGGAGGGTCGCGGGGAGTTCGCTTCTACCGGGCACCGGTCTCATCTCCCCTGTTCGGGACGGTTCACGGTGTAACCCACCATGCCCGGAGCGGGGTCACGCGAAAACCAAGGAGCCGGTGCCTACTCGCGGACCAGGACGGCGACGGGGTAGTGGTCGAGCAGGTCGGCCAGGGGCGCGGCGGTGAAGCCGTCGCTGCGCACGGGCGCGACGGCGCGGCCGGTGAGGCGGTCGGTCCAGGTGCCGGGGCCCGAGGGCAGCGGCAGGACGGTGTCGCGCCAGCCGCCCGTGTCGGCCAGGGTGAGCGGCAGCCGGGTAGCGACGGCGGCCAGGTCGGGGAAGCGGCCCCAGGCGGAGGTGCGGGCGAAGGCGACGGCGTGGGCGGCGGCCGGTCCGGTGGCGGTGAGCGGCAGGTAGCCGGTGGGGCGCAGGTCGCGGCGGGCGTGCAGGCAGGCGCGGACGAGGTGGAGTTTGGCGGCGCCGGTCGCGTCCACGGGCGGGCGCCAGCCGCGTTCGACGCGGCTGAGGAGGTCGTCGCGGGTGTCCCAGTCGACGGGGCGGCGGTTGTCGGGGTCGACCAGGGACAGGTCCCACAGTTCGGTGCCCTGGTAGAGGTCGGGGACGCCGGGGCCGAGGAGGTGCAGGGCCTTCTGGCCGAGGGAGTTGCTCCATCCGGCGCCTTCGACCCGGTCGACGAGGGCGGCGACCTCGCCGCGCAGGGCGACGTCGCCCAGGACCCGGTCGGGCCAGGCGCGCACGTGCTCCTCGAAACCGGGGTCGGGGTCGGTCCAGGAGGTGCCCAGGCGGGCCTCCTTGGCGGCTTTGAGCAGGTAGGCGGTGAGGCGTTCGGTGCTGATGGGCCAGGCGCCGACGAGGGTCTGCCAACCCAGGAGGTTGAGGGAGGGCTCGGGCAGGGGGCACCGCTCGGTCCAGCGGCGCACGGCGGCGGTGAAGTCGTCGGCGATCTCGGTGAGGGCGGCCAGGCGGGCGCGCACGTCCTCGGAGCGCTTGGTGTCGTGGGTGGACAGGGTGGTCATGGTGCGGGGGGCGGTGGCCTCGCGGTGGGCGGCGCGCTGGTGGAACTCCTCGGGCGGGACGGAGAACAGGGCCGGGTCGCCGCCGACCTCGTTGAGGGCGGTGAAGCGGGTGCCGCGGTAGAAGGCGGTGTTCTCGGTGCCCATGGCGGTGACCATGCCGCTGGTCTGCTGGATGCGACGGGCGGGCTCGCCGTCGGGGTCCTCGCGTACGCGCCGGTCGATGGCGTACAGGTCGTGGGCGAGGTCGGGTCTGCGGTCGGCGGCGCGGTGGACGGCCCGGGTCCAGGCGTCCTCGCCCTCGGGGAGGTAGGAGCGGTAGACGTCGAAGGAGCACAGGAGTTCGGTGACGGCGTCCTCGCGCTGGCGCACGGCCATGCCGGAGGGGCGGGGGGTGTTCTCCGGGGGCTGGGCGGGCAGCAGGGCGGCGATGCGGCGCACCTCGGCGTGCAGGAGGCCTGCGGCGGCCTGGCGGCGGGCGCGGGTGTCGACGGCGTCGGTGTCGGTCTCCACACCCTCCTCGACGGCCAGGGCGGTGAGCGCGTCCTCTCCGGCGGGGTCGGTGAAGACACCGCACACCTCGCGCAGGGCGTCGTAGCCGGTGGTGCCGTCCACGGGCCAGGAGGCGGGCAGAGCCTCGTCGGGGGCGAGGATCTTCTCGACCACCACCCACCCGTCGAAGCGCTCGGTGAGGCGGCGCAGGTAGCCGCCGGGGTCGGTGAGGCCGTCCACGTGGTCCACGCGCAGGCCGTCGAGCTGGCCCAGCGCGGCCCAGCGCAGGATCTCGGCGTGGGAGGCGTCGAAGACGCCGGGTTCCTCGACCCGGACGGCGGCGAGTTCGCTGACGTCGAAGAAGCGGCGGTAGGTGAGTTCGCTGTCGCCGCGGCGCCAGGAGACGAGCCGGTAGTGCTGGCGCCGGTGCACGGTGTCGGCGGTCTCACCGGGGCCGTGGGTGCCGGGGGCGAGGGGGTAGCGCTTGTCGTGGTAGGCCAGCGCGCCGTCGGCGATGGTGAGCTGGTCCAATGCGGCGCGGCCGCCGTCACCGTCGTCGGCCAGGACCGGGATGAGCAGGGGGCCGGCGTCGAAGTCGATGTCGAAGCAACGGGCGTAGGCGGAGTCGCGGCCGTGGCGGAGCACGTCCCACCACCAGGGGTTGGCGGCGGGGTCGGCGACGCACATGTGGTTGGGCACGATGTCGGCGACCACGCCCATGCCCAGGCCGTGCGCCTTGACGGCGAGGGCCTCGCGGGCGGTGTCGCCGCCCAGGGCCGGGGAGACCCGTGTGGGGTCGACCACGTCGTAGCCGTGCTGGGAGCCGGGGGCGGCGGCCAGGATCGGGGACAGGTAGACGGCGCCCGCGCCCAGGCGGTTCAACTGGTCCAGCCGAGCCGCCGCGTCGGCCAGGCCGAACTCGGGCCGCAGCTGGAGGCGGTAGGTGGAGGCCGGTTCTCGGATGCTCTTGTGGGCGCTCATCACGCTTGACTGTGCCCGCGCCGTCCGCGAGTCATGCACGGTGGAGGCGGCGAGTGGTGCCCGCTGCGCACCGGGGCGTGTTCGTCCGTGCGGTGACGCGATGGTTAAATCCTTGGGGGCCGCGCACCACCAGCCACGACGTGCCCAGGCCACCGGAACCGACGAAGAGGTGAGAAGAGCCGTGCCCGTGTCCAACCAACGTGCCCGTTCCTTCGGCCGAGGCGCCCGGGGTGCGGCGTCGGCGGCCCTGGCGGGCCTGCTGCTGTCGGCGACCGCCTGCGGCAGTGACGAGGCCGTGCCCGGGGGGCCCGGTCTGGCGGTCCCCGACGACCTGGAGTGCTTCTCCGGGAGCCTGTCGGGGGCGGGGTCCAGCGCCCAGGAGAACGCGATGACCACGTGGATCGCCGGGTACCAGTCGGCGTGTGAGGGCGCGCGGGTGTACTACGACTCGATCGGGTCCGGCGGCGGGCGCAGCCAGTTCATCGACGACGCTGTGGACTTCGCCGGTACCGACGCGGCGATGGGTCCGGAGGAGAACGCCGAGGCGCGGGAGCGCTGTGCGGGTTCGGACACGTTGAACCTGCCCGCCTACGTGGTGGCGATCGCGGCGGTGTTCACGCTGGAGGGCGTGGACTCGCTGGACCTGACGCCGGACACCCTGGCGCGGATCTTCAACCGGGACATCACGCGCTGGGACGACCCGGCGATCGCCGAGACCAACCCGGGCGTGGACCTGCCGGACCTGGAGATCACGCCGGTCAACCGGTCCGACGACTCGGGGACGACGGAGAACTTCACCCGCTACCTGTCGGCGGCGGCCCCGGAGGCGTGGCCGCACGAGCCCGATGGGCAGTGGCCGATCCGGCCGCGTGAGTCGGCGCAGGGCAACAGCGGTATCGCCGACACCGTGAAGCGGACCGAGGGCGCGATCGGCTATGTGGAGATGTCGCACATGCACGGCATGTCGGCGGTGAACCTCGGGGTGGGCGGCGAGTTCGTGGAGATCTCCCCCGAGGCCGCAGCCCAGGTGGTCGCGGGTTCCCCGCTCAGCGACACCAGCACCGGTGAGCACGACCTGGCCCTGGACCTGGACTACGGCACGACCGAGCCGGGCACCTACCCGATGGTGCTGGTGAGCTACGAGGTGGTGTGCTCGGTCTACCCCGACGCCGACGCGGCCGGGAAGGTGCAGGCGTTCCTGCGCTACATCGTCAGCCCGGAGGGGCAGGACAACGCCTCGGAGGAGACCGGGTCGGCGCCGGTGAACGACCGGCTGCGCGAGCAGTTGCTGGCCTCGATCGACTCGATCACCGCCGAGGAGGACTGAGGGCGGCGCCGTCGGCGTGGTCGATCGCGCCGACCGGGAAGGCCCGGCCGCCCGGGGTGTGGGCACCGGCCGGGGCCTTGCCGTCCAGGGCGGCGGTCAGCGGTCCGTTCGCTGCCGGGCGTTCGAAGACGCGCAGAGCGGCGCGGCGGCCTGGCCGGGTCCGAGAAGCAGGGGGCGCTCCGGAGACCGAAAGAGGACCACGCGTGGTACGGCCAGACCACAGCATGGAGAATCGGCCCCGCCAACACCTGGCAGGGCCGGTCCGTGCTGGCGGGCTATTGGACGCGCACGGCAGCCAGCAGAGCCACCCACTCCTGAGCCGGAGCCGAAAGGTGCCCCAGATCGCGGTTCTGGGTGTCACGGACCAGTGCGTCAGCCCCCTCGGAAACCTCGACACAACTTCCGCTACCACTGCTGTAGCTGGCCTTGTGCCACACGCGTTCTTCAGTCATCGTCCAACCATCTCTCGCAGCATGTGAAGCGTCGCCGCCTCTGACAGAGCCTCTCCCTGGAGAAGCCCGAACGAGGTCACGCACTCCTCATATCGGCCTTTATCGCTGATCACCGCCTTCCCGGTCATGTACTCCGCAGAGGCCACGGATGGCTCATCGGCGAACGTGTACAGACGGAACGGTCCACCGCTCCCGTAGTGGCGTCCGGTGTCTCGGGGGATGATCTGACGGGGTTGGACTTCGAGGAGCTGCCCGCCAACGACCTGCTGCCGCTGTCGGCCCCCTACTCGATGGGGCATGAGCCAGAAGCCTGGTCCTATGCGGGGCGCAACTGGGCGATGCTGCGCCACATCACCCGCCGCCCGGCTCCGCCGACCACTGTCGTGGCGGGTGAGGGGGGCGATGAGTTGCTGCTGGGCCAGGTGTTCGCCGTCGCGGACCGGATCGCCCGCGGTGACGCCGAAAACGGGTGGAGGGAAGCCGACACCTTCCCCGACCCGGCACGGGTGCGTGCCGTCCTCACCCACCTGCTCGCCGGGGACTACGACGCCCCCCGCGCCCGCCTGCAACGCGCTCTGAGCGAGGTCCCCTCCTGGTTCACCCAGACGTGGATGGACGAGGCCGCCGTCCTGCCCCGCCTCACTGACAGCTACCCCCGCCTCGGTGAGCCCGGCGGCATGACCGTCGCCTACTCACGCGGCCTGTTCGCCGAAGCCGGGGCCGCCGGACGAGCCCAGTGCGATTGATGGCCTCCGGTGGCGACCCCGAGGCGATGCAGCTCGACGAGGACTTCCTCCAGGCGCTGGAGTACGGCATGCCGCCGACCGCTGGCGTCGGGGTCGGGATCGACCGGCTGCTCATGGCCTTCACCGGCAAGAACATCCGGGAGACCGTGCTCTTCCCGATCGTGAAGCCGACCGGGAACTAGAGCCGGTGGAACCGGAGCCCCGGCGCCCTTGGGCACCGGGGCTCGCTCGCGTCAGGAACGGTGCCCGGAGGGGCCGCCCGGGTGGCGCCAGGCCCGGAGCCACTCCACGATCCGCCCCACACCGGGCGCGGCGGCCCCGCTCCGGGGGCGCCCCCGTCCGGAGCGCCCGTCGGCTCCCTCGTCCTCCTCGGCGCGGGCCGCCTCGACCGGCCGGGACAGGTCGGGCGGTCGGCGCGGCGGCGGTGGCACCGACCGGTACAGCGACAGGTCGGCCAGGGTCTCCTCGCCCGCGTGGATACGGTAGCGCCCGTGCAGCTGGGCGACCACGTCGCCCAGGTCCTCGCCGTCGCGGCGCACGCGCAGGGCCCGGGCCAGCGCCCTGGTGCGCCAGAGCCGCACGGCGCGCTCGCCCGAGGACGCGGCAGCGGGGAAGAGTTCGGTGAGCCCGGAGCGGGCGCGTTCGGCGCTGGCCAGCAGCCGGGACAGGGCCACCTGGCCCAGGCCCCACCCCACGGGGACCTGGAGCAGGAAGGGCGAGGGGAACCCGGTGCGGGGCGCGTTGGAGGCGAAGGACACCCGGGGCTCGCGCAGGTAGTTGGCCTGGACCAGGCGCAGGTCCAGGTGGGGGCCGGCGGCGCGCGCCGCGCCCTCCCAGTCGGCGACGAGGGTGAGGGCCAGATCGGTCTCGGCGCTGTCGAGGATCCGGTCGACGCAGCCGCGGACGAGGTCGTAGGGGGCTCCGGAGACGTCGACGACGGCGTGCACCAGCGGGACCCGGCGCCGGTGCTCGGGAAGGCGTTCGCGGTAGGCGTGCGGGTGGGGCATGTACTCGGCGAGCAGTTCGGTGCGGAAGCGCTCGGAGGGCAGGCGGGTACGGACGGCGGTGGCCCGGCCCACGTGCCAGGCGGTGGCGGCGCGTTCGGGCACCATGACGGCACCCGCCTGCCAGAGCCGGTAGCCGAACTCGGTGTCCTGGCCCAGGTCGAGGTCGGGGTCCAGGCCGCCGGCGGCCTCGTACAGGCTGCGCCGCAGGCCGGCGGCGGCCCCGACGTAGGCGTGGAAGCCCAGGTGGTCGGCGTCGCGCAGGTCGCGGCTGTCGGCCAGGAGGCCTTCGATCCAGTCGTGGTGGCGGCCGGTCTCCAGGATGTCGTGGAGGGTTCCGGCGCGGACGCGGGAGAGCACGTCTGCGGGGTCGGCGGGACCGGTGTCGGCGAAGCGGACCCTGCCGAGGGTCACGGTCTCGGCGTGGACGTGGTGCCACCGGGCCTGGGCCTCGACGAACTCGGGGCAGGCGACCATGTCGGCGTCCATCCACAGGAGGATGTCGCCGGAGCTGGCGTGTGCCCCGTAGGCGCGCGCGTACCCGGAGCCCCGGGCCCCGTCCAGGGCGGGCAGGATGCGGCAGTGGCGCGGGCGCAGGACGGGCAGGCGCAGGGGCGGCGAGGAGTGCGCGTCCACGACGACCACGTCGAGCAGGTGGTCGGGGTAGGTCTGGGCGGCCAGGGAGGCCAGCGCGAGATCGAGGCGGCGCTGGCCGCCCCGGGCGGGGATGACGACGCTGACCCGCAGTTCGGGGTCCCAGCGTCCGATCCGCGGCGGGGTCAGTCCGCCCCAGTCGTTGCGGTAGACGCGGCTGTGCACCTGTTCCACCCGGCCGCGGTGGGACACCCCGTCGACATGAGACCCTACGCGCTTATTCTGTGACACAGAGTCACTATAGCCGTGTTCTCCGCGTTCACGCGGTGCCGACGCCGCGAGTACGGCCGTCGGCCCGGGGACCGTGCCCCGGGCCGACATACGCTGCGGATTCGGGGAGGCCCCGATCAGCCGACGCGCACCGCGGAGGTGAAGACGCCGTCCCAGTAGTCGGCCAGTGCGACCTCCTCCAGGGGCTTGTCCGGGTTGGAGCCGTGGATCATCATGCCGTTGCCGGAGTAGAGGCCCACGTGGCTGGGCGCGGACTCGTCGTAGAAGAACAGCAGGTCGCCGGGTTGGACCTGGTCTCGCGAGACGCGGGTCCCGGCGTTGACCTGGTCGTAGGTGGTCCGCGGCAGGCTCACCCCGGCCTGCGCCCACGCGGCCTGGACGAGGCCGGAGCAGTCGTAGGCGTCGGGCCCGGTGCCGCCCCACTGGTAGGGCTTGCCGACCTGGGCGCGTGCGAAGTCCAGGACGGCCTGGACGTCGCCGGAGACGGCCACGTCCACGCCGGAGGCGGAGGACGTGCCCGCGGTCGGGTCCGCGCCGCCCAGTTCCTCCAGGAGTTCGGCCTGCTCGTCCAGGGCGGTCTCCCCAGCGGCCCGGGCCGCCTCGGCATCCTCCAGGGCCTGGGCCGCCTCGGTCTCGGCCCGGTCGGCCGCCTCGTGCAGGAGTTCGGCGTGCTCGAACTCGGTGACGTAGTCGCCCAGGACGGCCTGCTGGCCCTCCGACAGGAAGTTCAGGTCGGCGATGCTCTGAAGGGAGGCGTCCGGGTCGCCCTCGAAGAGCACGGCGAGCGGGTCGTGGGTCTGGCCGGTGTAGGCGGTGCGGACGATACTGCCCACGTCGCCGGACATCGAGTCCAGCTCCCCCTGGGCCTCCTCCAGCCGTTCCTCGACGTCGGCCAGTTCGGCCTCGGCCGCGGCGTGGTCCTCCTCGGCCTGGTTGTAGGCCTCGTTGAGGGCCGAGAGCTCCTCCTGCAGCGCCTCGTAGCGCTCCCGGGCCTGCTCGACCGTGGTGTCGGCCAGGGCGGTGCCCGAGGAGAGCAGCAGGGCTCCGGCCGCGACGCATCCGACCGCGGCGCCGCGGCGGGCCCCGCGCGTGCGGGTCTTGGGGTTGCGAGTCATGGGATCGGCTGCCTTTCTCCCACACCCGTCTACCGGCGCCGAGGACACGCCCGTCCGGGGCGTGCGGCGCTGTGTGGCGGGGGATCCGGTGCGGCGGCGCGGAGCCGTGCGGCCCGGGTGTCGATGGCGGCCCCTGCTCGTGGGAAGTGAGGTGAGGACGGAGGGCGAGCAGAGTACGACGGGAACCGGACACTGAACTCTTTTATGGGATCTTCAGTGCAATCCGGCTTGAAAAGAGACTAAACCACCCCCAAAGGGGTCGATGCCTATTCGTGACCTCCCCTTGGGCAACCCTCCTGACCAGCGCGATCCCTCTCTTCCCACACCCCCGCCCACTGCGGGGATACGGGAGCGCGCCCCCACCGGACCACCCCCTGAAGCGCCTCCAGAATGTGATTCACATCACTTTGATTACGGGAAGGTCTCGGGGCTGCCGCGAAGCCGAGCTCCGCCGCCCCGGCCCGGCAGGGGCCGGGGCGGCACCGGCTCACCCGGATCCGCGGGAGAGGTCGGTCTCCAGGTGGGTGCACACCCACCGCCCGTCCTCACGGCTGGCACGGAAGGCGAACGCCCGCGCACGCCGGTCGCAGGAGATCACGGCGCTCACCTCCAGGGAGGCGGGAGGGTGCGGCTGGTGGAAGACGCGCTCCAGCCGGGGCGAGAGCTCGCAGGGGACCGCCCCTCGCAGGCGGCGCAGTTCCTCGCGCACGGGCACGGCCACGAAGTCGCGCATCGCCTCCGGCCGGCGGCGACCCACCAGGACCTCCGCCATCCACTGGGCCAGGAGGCGGACATCGCCCGGGGTGCGGTGGCCCACCAGGGGCGAGCCGCAGCGCGCGGCACGCGCGGAACGGAGCGGGGTCCGGGCGGGGGTGGTGACAGGACGGCAGGCGGCGGTGCGGCGGTCGCAGACGGGGCGCGGGCACGGCCAGCGGCGTTCGTGGGTCACGGAGGGGTCCCTTCCTACGGCGAGGACGTGTGCCTTCACCCCTACAAGGAGGCGCCCGGACCGCGTTCGTGTCACCTGGAATTCCAGGTTTCGCGTCCTGATCGCGCTGGACTTACCACCGGTCACACGCGGCATACTGCACACGTGACCAACGCCTACCTTTCCTCCCCCGTCCCCATCGCCCTGGCCCACCGCGGCGGCTGGCTCACCGACGGCCGGGGAGTGCGGCGCACCGAACTGGAGAACACGGCGGCGGCCTTCCAACACGCCGTCGACCTCGGATACACCTACCTCGAAACCGACGTGCACGCCACGAGCGACGGCCGCCTCATGGCCTTCCACGACCCCACGCTGGACCGCGCCACCGACATGAGCGGCGCGATCGGCTCCCTGCCCTACCGGGAGGTCTCGCGCGCCCGCGTCGCGGGCCGCGAACCGGTGCCCGCCATGGAGGACCTGCTGGGCTCCTGGCCCCAGGCACGGTTCAACATCGACCTGAAGTCGGACGCGGCCGTCGAGCCCATGCGCGAGGTGCTGCGGCGCACCGGAGCCTGGGACCGCGTCTGCGTGGGCTCCTTCGACCAGGCCCGCCTGGACCGGGCCCGCCGCCTGTTCGACCGGCCCGTGGCCACCTCCTGCGGCCCGGTCGACGTGGTCCGCCTGTGGTCGGCCTCCCTGTCCCCCCTGCTGCGGGCCCTGGCCAGCCGGGTCCCGGTCTGCGCGCAGGTCCCGCTGCGGCAGGGGAGGTTCCCGGTCCTGAGCCGGGACCTGATCCGCACCGCGCACCGGCTCGGCCTCCAGGTGCACGTGTGGACCGTCAACGACACCGGCGTGATGGGCCGGCTGCTCGACGCCGGGGTCGACGGCATCGTCACCGACGACACCGTCGGCCTCAAGCGGGTCCTCACCCGGCGCGGCCGGTGGCACGGCGCCGCCGGCACCCCTTTCGAGAACGGATAGTCCCCCATGTCCCACGGCACGGAACCGCAGACCACCGCAGACCCCTCCCCCGACCCCGCGCAGCGCAGACGCGAACAGCGCGGCTGGTACATGTACGACTGGGCCAACTCGGTGTTCATGACGTCGGTGGTCACCGTCCTCATCGGCCCCTACATGAGCAACCTGGCCTGTGTCTCGGCGGGCGCGCCCGACACCGGGTCCTGCCGGGACTCCTCCCTGGCGCTCACCCCGCTCGGGGTGGACTGGATCACCCTGCACCCCAACGCCCTCTACCCCGCCCTGACCACGCTGGCGATCCTGCTCCAGATCCTCCTGCTGCCGGTGGTCGGCGCGATGGTCGACCAGTCCCGCCACAAGAAGCAGTGGCTGCTCACCCTGGCCGTCGCCGCCTCGGCGTGCACGACCGGCCTGTACGCGGCCACCGACGGCTACCACCTGGCGTCGGTGCTGTTCGTGCTGGCCAACGTGCTGTACGGGCTCTCGATCGTGGTCTACAACGCCTTCCTGCCCGAGATCGCCACGGCGGACGAGCGCGACCGGGTGTCGGTCACCGGCTGGGGGATCGGCTACCTGGGCGGCGCCCTGCTGCTCGCCGCCCACCTGGGGCTGGTGCTGTCCTCCGGGGCGCTGGGGATCGGCACCGACGACGCGGCCCGGATCGCCTTCGTCACCGTCGGGCTGTGGTGGGCCGGGTTCACCGTGGTCGCGATCAGGCCGCTGCGCAACCGCTACGGGGCCCTGGCGCTCAAGCGCCAGGGGCGGCCGAAGGTGGGGGCCTCCCTGCGGCAGTTCGGGCACACCCTGCGCGACATGCGCAAGTACCCCAACACCATCCTGTTCCTGCTGGCCTTCATCTTCTTCAACGACGGCGTCCAGGCGGCGATCCGCTACGCCGCGCCGTTCGCCACCCAGGACCTGCTCCTGAGCCAGGACGTCCTGATGGCCACCATCCTCATCATCCAGTTCGTCGCGTTCTTCGGGGCGTTCCTCACCGGGAGGGTGGCGCGCGTGTTGGGCTCCAAGGCCACGGTGCTGGCGACCCTGGTGGTCTGGGGCGGGCTGGTCACCGTCGCCTACTTCATGCCGGCCGGGAACGTGCCCGTGTTCATCGCCATGGGCGTGGGGATCGGCATCGTGCTGGGCGGAACGCAGTCCCTGGCGCGGTCACTGTACTCGCAGCTCATCCCCAAGGGCCGCGAGGCGGAGTACTTCAGCCTCTTCCAGATCTCCGACCGGGGATCGTCGTTCCTGGGCTCGCTGGTCATCACGATCGGGGTGAGCCTGACCGGCGGGTACCGGGTGGCGATCCTGTCCCTCATCGCCTTCTTCGTCCTGGGCGGCGTGCTGCTGTGGCGCACCCGGATGCGCGAGGGCATCGTCGCGGTCGGCAACGAGGTCCCCGAACGCCTGTGAGGCGTTGCCCGCGCAGGCCGCGTCCCGCACTGTCGTGGGCGGCGCCCATACTGGGAGGCCGACGACGAGGAGGCGGCGGTGCGGGTTCTGCACGGTGTGTGGGCGGGCGACGCACTCATGGTGTGGGGCGAGGCGCCGCCGGGGGAGGTCCGCACGGCCGGGCGGGGTGAGCACCCCTTCGCCCTGGACACCGGTGCCCTGCGGTCCCTGCTGGGCTCCCTGGGGGCCGGGAGGGCGCCGTCCGCCGAGGCGGGCGAGGTGGTGCTCACCCTGCCCGGTGACGGCGGCGCCCCGGCGCACTCGCTCCGCGCCGACCACTGCCCCGCGCGCCTGGACCCCTGGCGGGTCCCGGCGCTGCGCCTGGACGCGCCACGCGCGGACGCGCTGCTGGCGGCACTGGCCGCCCCCGCCGAGGGGGAGGTGCGGATCGGCCCGGCCCTGGCCCACCTGCGGGCCGTCCACGGGTTCGCCGAACGGCTCGTGGACGCCGGATGCGTCCTGCCCGACCTGGTGGGCGACCCGCCGCGCGCCCGGTGGCGGCCCGCGCCGGTGGACGAGGCCGCCGACCACCTGTCCGCACTCACCGACGCGCTTCCGGCCGCCGCGCGCGCCCACCTGCCCGGCACCGGCGCGCAGGAATGGGCGCGCACCTGCGTCCTCGCCCCCGCGGAACTGCTCACCGACGCGGTGGCCCGGCGCCGCACCCGGCCGGGCTCCGGCGAGGGGGACGGCCCGGCCCACCGGCTCGCCGCGGCGCTGACCGGCACCGGGTCCCGTGTGGACGAAGGCACCGCCGCTGCACTGCGCGAACCGCTGCGCCGCTGGCGCTCCCGGGTGCGCGGTGCCGGACGGGCCCGGTTGTCGCTGGTGCTGCGCGAACCGGAGGGGGGCACCCCGTGGGCGGTCGAGTTCTGGGTGGACTCGACCGCCGACCCGGGGCTGCGGCTGCCCCTCGAACAGGTGTGGCTGGGCGAGGGCGCCGCCTGGCTGCCCGCGGACGTGGGCACCACCGCCCTGGCCGACCTGCGCCGGGCCGCACGCCACTACCCCGCGCTGCGCCGCGCCCTGAGCGACCTGGCGCCCGCGCGCCTGCTCCTGGACACCGCCGGAGCCGAGGCGTTCGTGGCCCGGGCCGCTCCGGCGCTGAGCGCCGCGGGCTTCCCCGTGGTCCTGCCGCAGTGGGCCGGAGGCGACGGGCTGTCCCTGCGGATGACCGTCGAGGAGGCCCCGGCCCGGCGCCGCGGCGGGGTGAGCGCCTCCGACCTGGTCCACGTGTCCTTCCAGGCCCTGGTGCGGGGGGTGGAGGGCGGGCCGCTGTCGGAGGAGGAGCTGGACGAACTGGCCGAACTGGCGCGGCTCAAGCGCTCCCTGGTGCGGGTGCGCGGGCGGTGGATGGAGATCGACCCGGGCCGGGTGGAGTCCGCGCTGGAGGCGCTCCGGCGGCACGGGCGGCGCAGGGCCGGGGTGGGTGAGGCGGTGCGGACCGCGATCGGCGTCGCGGGAACCGCTCCCCTGCCCGTCACCGACGTGGTCGCCCAGGGTGCGGTCGGCGCCCTGCTGGAGGGCGGGTCCGGCGCCGAACTGCGGCCCATGGGCACGCCCCCCGGGTTCGAGGGGGCGCTGCGGCCGTACCAGGACCGCGGCGCCTCGTGGCTGCGCTTCCTCGGCGAGCTCGGGCTCGGGGCGGTCCTCGCCGACGACATGGGGCTGGGCAAGACCGTGCAGTTGCTGGCACTGCTCGCCGACGAGCGCTCCGCCTCCCCCTCCCCGGGCCCCACCCTTCTGGTGTGCCCGGTGTCGCTGGTGGGCAACTGGGTGCGCGAGGCCGAGCGGTTCACCCCCGGGCTGCGCGTACACGTCCAGCACGGGCCCGACCGCCCGACCGGCAACGCCCTGGCCCGCCTGGTGGGCGGCTGCGACCTGGTGGTGACCACCTACGGCGTGGTGGTGCGCGACCGCGAGCAGATGGCCGCGCTGCCCTGGCACCGGGTGGTGTGCGACGAGGCCCAGGCGCTGAAGAACAGCACCACCCGCCAGGCCCGGGCGGTGCGGTCGCTGCCCGCCGCCGCGCGAATCGCGCTCACCGGGACCCCGGTGGAGAACAACCTGGGCGAGCTGTGGTCGGTCATGGACTTCGCCAACCCCGGGATGCTGGGGTCGGCCGAGGGCTTCCAGCGCTCGATCGCCCACCGCGCCGAGTCCGGCGACGAGGCGGCGACGGGCCTGGTGCGCCGCCTGACTCGCCCGTTCGTGCTGCGCCGGGTCAAGACGGACCGGTCGGTCATCGCCGACCTGCCCGAGAAGTTGGAGATGCGTGCCTGGTGCACGCTCACGCCCGAGCAGGCCTCGCTGTACAAGGCGGTGGCCGACCACACGGCCGAGCGCATGGCCGAGGCCGACGAGAAGGAGCGCAAGGGCCTGGTCCTGGCGGCGATGGCGCGGCTCAAGCAGATCTGCAACCATCCGGCCCAGTTCCTGGGGGACGGCTCGGCGCTGGCCGGGCGCTCGGGCAAGCTGGACCGGTTGGAGGCGATCCTGGCCTCGGCCGCGGCCGAGGGGGACAAGGCCCTGTGCTTCACCCAGTACACGAGCTTCGGGGAGCGCCTGGCGCCCTACCTGCGCTCCCGGCTGGGGGTGCCGGTGCTGTGGCTGCACGGGGGCACGCCGCGCGCCGAGCGCGAGGAGCTCACCCGGCGCTTCCAGGAGGCGCCGGGGCCGGTGGTGTTCCTGCTCTCGCTCAAGGCGGCCGGGACGGGGCTCAACCTGACCGCCGCCAACCACGTGGTGCACGTGGACCGGTGGTGGAACCCGGCGGTGGAGGACCAGGCCACCGACCGGGCGTTCCGGATCGGGCAGCGGCGCGACGTCCAGGTGCGCAAGCTGGTGTGCGTGGGCACCGTCGAGGAGCGGGTGGACGAGATGATCGAACGAAAGAGGGCGCTGGCCGACGGCGCGGTGGCCGACGGGGAGCAGTGGCTGGCGGGGCTGTCGGTGGCGGACCTGCGCGAGGTCGTGCGCCTGGCCCCGGAGGCGGTGGCCGGATGAGCGCGACGTGGTCGGCACTGGTGGAGGCGGCGCTGGGGCCGGCCGGCCCGGCGGACGGGGTCCGGGTGGAGCGGTGGTCGGTGCGCCCGGGCGAGGTGCTGGCGCGGGTGGCCGACGCGCGGGGCGGGCACGAGGTGAGCCTGATCCGGCCCCTGCTGGCCGGACCCGAGTGGGACCGTGTGGGAGCGGCGCTGGCCTCGCAACCGGTGTTCCGGGCCCGGCTGCTCTCCGGCGGCCTGCCCCCGGCCGCCGCGCGCGTGTTCGAGGTCCTGGGCCTGGACCTGGTGCCGCGCGGGTGGGAGGGGATCGTGGCCACCTGCTCGTGCGACCACTGGGGCGGCCGGTGCGCCCACGTGCGCACGGCCGCGGCGGTACTGGGGAGCGAAGCCGACCGGGACCCGTTCACCCTGACCCTGTGGTGGGGGTGCGGACGCGACTCCCTGATCGCCCGGGTCGGCGCCTCCTCCGTGGAGGGGGGCCCGGGGTCCGCCGAGGGTGCCGGGCCCGGGGAGGGAAGCGGTGCGACGGGGGCCGCCGCGTTCTGGGCGGCTCCGGAGCCGCCCGGCCCGCCGTCCCTGCCGCGGGAGGCGGGACGGCGCGTGCGCGCCGCGGCTCCGGGCTCCGTCGCCGACACCCTTCCGGTCCCGGGTGCGGATACCACTCCGAAAGGCGAATGAGCACCGCCGAAATTCTTCGGAAAACGCCGACGCGAGCGTGATGCGGCGATTACGCTTCTTCACGGAGGCCGCCCGCCGGTATCCGGCGCCGGGCGTGTTCCTCCTGACGCGGTTCCCGTTGTCCGTGCACTCCGCCGTGGGAGCGGCTCCCCTGGCGCGGTGCACCGTCCAGCAAAGGAGGCAGGGGCCCCTCCCCGTTCACCGACCGGTGCGGGCTCCGAACGAGACATGGCCGATCGCTTCCCCCCGGACATCGACATGGACACCCCCGACGCGGTGCGGATGTACGACTACCTGCTCGGCGGCAAGGACAACTTCGAGGCCGATCGTAAAGCGTGCGACGCCCTTCTGGAACGTGTTCCGGAACTGTTCACCGTCGCCAACGAACACCGCTCCTACATCCGGCGGGCGACGGAGTACGTCGCCTCGCGGGGGGTGGAGCAGTTCCTCGTCCTGGGGGCGGGGCTGCCCTCGGCCAACGTCACCCACCTCGCGGTACGGGCCGTCCGTCCCACGGCGCGGGTGGTCTACGTGGGCGACGATCCCGTGGTGCTCGCCCACGGACGGGCCCTGGCCACCGACGGCGGCCGGACCGCGTTCGTGCTCGGCGGCCCGGGCGGGGCCGAGCGGGCCCTCGACGGTCCCGAGGTCCTGGAGCGGATCGACCCCGGACTGCCGGTGTGCGTGACGGCCGGGTGGCCGCTGCGCCTGTCACCCCGCGGAGACGACCCGTTCGAGGGGGCGGCCGCGCTCCTGGACCGGTTGCCGCCGGGCTCGCACGCGATCCTCTCCCACGGTGTCTGCGAGGACCGGGAGCTGGCGGCGTGGATGGACGGCCAGGTCCGTTCGGCCCTGGGCCCGGGCAGCGGGATGCGCTGCCCGGGCCGCCCGGCCGAGGCCTTCGGCGGTTCGGAGGCCGTGGGCGCCCACTCCGACGGCCGGGACACCGGACCGCGCGTGGTGGACTGCGCCACCTGGCGCCACCCCGAACGGTCCCCGCTGCCCCGGCCCGCCGACCCGGCGGCCACGGTGTGGGAGGCGGCCGCGGTCGTGGTGAGGCGCTGACCGGAGGCGGTGCGTCCCTCAGGCGGAGAAGTGGTCCGCGAGGAGTGTGTTGACCGCGGCGCTGTGCTGCCAGGACAGCAGGTGCGCGGCGTCGTCGAGGACCACCAGGCGGGCACCGGGAACACGTTCGGCGATGAGGTCGGCGTTGCCCTCCACGGGTGTGGCGGGGTCGTCCGCCCCGCCGACCACCAGGGTGGGTGCGGTGACGGCGGGCAGGTCCCGGCGGACGTCGTGGCCGGCGATGGCCTCGCAGCAGCCCGCGTAGCCCTCGGGGTCGGTGGCGGCGATCTGGTCGCGCAGCAGTGCGGCCTCGTCGGGGTGGGTGCTGGCGTAGCCGGGGGTGAACCAGCGCTCCACCACGGTGTCGGCGACGGCGGCCGTGCCCTGGGCGCGGACGAGGGCGGCGCGGTCGTGCCAGGCGGTCGGCGGCCCCGCGTAGGGGGAGGTGGCCAGCAGCGCGAGGCGGTCGAGCCGGTCCGCGGCGTGGACGCCCAGCCACTGGCCGACCATGCCGCCGATGGACAGGCCCGCGTAGTGGGCGCGCTCGATCCCCAGGCGGTCCAGGAGGCGGACGACGTCCCCGCCCAGGTCGGCCATGGTGTAGGGCCCGTCGGGGACCGGAGAGCGGCCGTGGCCCCGGTGGTCCATGGCGATCACGCGAAAGCGCGCGGACAGGGCCGCCGCCTGGGGCTCCCACATGCGGGCCGTGGTGCCCAGGGACCCGGCGAGCACCAGCGGCGGGGCGCCTTCGGGGCCGCTCTGGGTGTAGTGGACGTCGACGCTCATGGTCTCCCCCTCGGTACGGTGTCCCGGAACGGGGACACCGTACCGGCCCCGGTGCCGACGGGGAGAGCGGCGCCGCGGTGCGGGCGGCGGTCCTGCCACCGTGTCCGCACCGCGGCTCGGCGCACCTCAGGCCTGGAGGACGACGGCGATGCCCTGACCGACGCCGATGCACAGCGCCGCCAGGCCCCAGCCGCCGCCGCGGCGGCGCAGCGCGTGGGCCAGGGAGCCCAGGACGCGGGCCCCGGAGGCGCCGAGCGGGTGACCGATCGAGATGGCGCCGCCGTTGGGGTTGACGATGTCGGGGTCCAGACCCTTCCAACTGCGCACGCAGGCCAGGGACTGGGCGGCGAAGGCCTCGTTCAGTTCGACGGCCGACAGGTCGCCCCAGCCGATGCCGGCGCGTTCGAGCGCGATCTCGGCGGCGCGGACCGGGCCGATGCCGAACACGTCGGGGTCGACGCCGGCGACGCCGCGGCTCACGATGCGCGCGAGGGGGCGCACGCCCATGTTCTCGGCCGCGGCGAGGTCGCCCAGCAGGAGGGCGGCGGCGCCGTCGTTGAGCGGGGAGGCGTTGCCGGCGGTGACGGTGCCGTCCTTGCGGAAGGCGGGCTTGAGTCCGGCGAGCTTGTCGGCGGAGGTCTCACGGATGCACTCGTCGCGGTCCAGGTGGGCACCGGGGACCTGGACGATCTCATCGTCGAAGACCCCGTCGGCCCAGGCCTTGGCGGCCTTGGCGTGGCTGTTCAGGGCGAAGGCGTCCTGCTCCTCGCGGCCGATGCCGTGGCTCTCGGCGAGGCGCTCGGTGCACTCGCCGAGGGAGAGGGTCCACTGGTCGGGCATCTCGGGGTTCACCATGCGCCAGCCCAGGGTGGTGGAGTGCAGGGTGGCGTTGGTGGCCGGGAAGCCCTTGGCGGGCTTGGGCAGGACCCAGGGGGCGCGGCTCATGGACTCCACGCCGCCGGCGACGACGACGGAGGCGTCACCGGTCTGGATGGCGCGGCTGCCCTGGACGGCGGCCTCCAGGCCGGAGCCGCAGAGGCGGTTGACGGTGGCACCGGGCACGGAGGTGGGCAGACCCGCGAGCAGGGAGGCCATGCGGGCGACGTTGCGGTTCTCCTCGCCCGCGCCGTTGGCGTTGCCGAAGAGGACCTCGTCGATGCTCTCGGGGTCCAGACCGGAGGTGCGGTCGACCAGAGAGCGCACGACGTGCGCGGCGAGGTCGTCGGGACGCACGCCGGAGAGCGCCCCGCCGTACCTGCCGAAGGGGGTGCGGACGGCATCGAGGACGTAGGCGTCGGTCATCGTGGGCCTCCTGGAGTGGTGTGGTTCGACGGGGCGGGCACCAGTTAACCTAACGCCGTTAGGTGAAATGGACCCGGGGTGGCCGAGTCAAGGGAATCCACCCCGCCGGAGGGCTACCGCCGCCACCCTTCAGTTCGTATAATGAACACCAGTTCGCATGAAGAACAAGCAAGCTTGACCGTAGTACCCCGCCCATCGGCGGTCAAGCGGCGAACCCGTGCCGTCCGCGTCCACGGTATGGGAGCATCACTGCGAAACCAGCATCCGCCCCAGCCCCCGAGCAGGAAAGACGCCATGCCCCCCGCAGAAGAACCGGCCCGCGGCACCCATTTCGTGCAGTCCCTGGAACGGGGGCTGTCGGTGATCCGCGCGTTCTCCGCCGAGCATCCGTCGATGACGCTGAGCGACGTCGCCCGCACGACCGACCTCACCCGTGCCGCCGCCCGGCGCTTCCTCCTCACCCTGGTCGACCTGGGATACGTGCGCACCGACGGCCGCCTGTTCTCCCTCACCCCCCGGGTCCTGGACCTGGGCTACGCCTACGTGGCCTCCGCCGGGCTCCCCGACCTGGCCCAGCCCCACCTGGAGGACCTGTCCTCCCGGGTCCGGGAATCGGTGTCGGTATCGGTCCTGGACGGCGACGACATCGTCTACATCGCGCGCGTGGCGACCCTGCGGATCATGACCGTGGCGATCACCGTGGGCACCCGCTTCCCCGCCGCGGCCACCTCCATGGGCCGGGTACTGCTGGCCGGCTTCGACGGGGACGAGCTGGACGCCTTCCTGGCCAGGGCCGAACTGCGTCGGCTGACCGCGACCACCATCACCGACCCCGGCGAGCTGCGCGCCGAGATCCACCGCGTGCGCGAACAGGGCTACGCGATGGTGGACCAGGAACTGGAGGCGGGGCTGCGCTCCCTGGCCGCCCCCATCCGCGACGGTTCCGGTCGGGTGATCGCGGCGGCGAACGTGTCCGCGCACGCGGGCCGCTCCTCCGTGGAGAACGTCTACCGCGACCTGCTGCCCGCCCTGTTGGAGACCACCGGGCGGATCGAGGCCGACCTGGCCGCGGTGGGGCGCCGCAGCGCCGACTTCTGACCCGCGCCCCCTCAGGACACGTGGACACCCGCGTGCGCCGGCTCAGGGCTCCTGGCCGGCGGGGCGCAGCCGGAACACCTGGAGGGTCATGTCGTAGTACTTCTCCGTCTCGCCCACCCACTCCATCCCCAGGCGGCGCGCGACCGCGATCGCCGGTTCGTTGTCCGGCCGGGCGACGGCGAAGATCTCCTCCAGCCCCTGCTCGAACGCCCACTCGATGACGGCCCGCCCGGCCTCGGTGGCGTAGCCCCTGCCCCACTGGTCCGGGCGCAGCGCCCAGGTCAGCTCGAAGTCCTCGTCGAAGGGCGGCAACTGCTTGACCGACAGTCCGCCCACCAGTTCGCCGTCGTCTCGGCGTACCACCGCCCAGCAGCCCGCGGGTGGGACGAGATTGGGGCTCGCCTCGATCCACGCCCGCAGAATCGATCGCATCTCCTGGATGCCGGTCACCGGGTACCATTCCGGCGTCAGCCAGCGCGCCACGTCCTCGGCCCCGTAGATCCGCAGGGCCGCCTCCGCGTCGCCCGGCTCCCACTCCCGGATGAGGAGTCGGTCGGTTGGCAGCTCAAGGCTCATACGTTCCACGGTAACCCGGACGAAACGCCCGCGACAGGGGGTGCGGAAAAGAGCGGGAATCCCCGTCCCCCAGGGCTTCCCGCTGCTGGAACGGCGCTCGCGCACCCGGGTGTGGCCCCCGCGTGGGGCCCCCTTGACCGAACCCGGGCTACCTCTCCCCCAGGACCTCGCGCAGGCGGGCGGCGAACGGCTCGGGGGTGTCGGAGAACCCGCTGTGCCCTCCGGGGAACATCGCGGGCCGGACACCGAGCCCGGCGGCGAGCGCCATGGAGGTGCGGTCGCACAGTTGCCCGGCGGACTCCTCCCCGATGCCGGGCACCACGCGCACCGGCGCGGAGCGCAGCGCCTCGAAGTCGGGGCGCCAGCGGGTGGTCGACCGCAGGTCGAAGGCGAAGAACCGGCGTTCGTCGGCGACCTCACCGGGGTCGCGCTCGCCCCCGAACATCTGCTCCAGTGCCTCCTCCGGCACGTCCAGACCGGCCACCGACATGAACAGCCGCCACGCACCGACCACGTCGCCGGTGCCATGCAGGGCGACCATCTCCTCGGTCGCGGCGTGCAGCTTGTCGCGGTCCTCCAGGAGGTCGTCCAGGGGCGCCTCGTGGGCGACGACGGTGTGCACGAGTTCGGGGCGGTCCTGGACGAGCGCCAGGGCCGTGACGGCACCGCCGCTGGACCCCAGGACGGCGGCCGGACCGGCATCGAGGTGGGCCAGGAGCCGGGCCAGGTCGTCAGCGCGCACGGCGACGGGCACGCCCCGGACGGGGTCGTCGACCGGGCTGCGGCCGATGCCGCGCGGGTCGGTGGTCAGCACGGTGTGGTCGGCGGCGAGCAGGTCGGCCAGCGGGGCGAAGGGCCCCGCGGCCATCGGGGAGCCCACGAGCGCGACCGGCGGCCCCTCCCCGCGCACCTCGTAGTAGAGGGTCGCGCCGGGGACGGCGAGGGTGCCGGTGCGGACGGCATCACTGGTCGGGTGCTCCACGGGGAATCCTCCCGGTCTGTGGCCACGGAGACGGGACTGCACCCCCGTGTCTACCGCCCGGCACCGACATTCGCGCGGACCGGCTCAGTCGATGTGGAAGATCTCCGCCAGCGGGGCCATGTTCTCGTCGGCGCGGCCGTCCATGTCCTCAAACAGGGGCGCCATCTCCGCCTGCCAGCGGGCGTTGACGTCGGCGGTCTCCATCGCGGCGCGGGCGGCCTCGAAGTCCTCGGTCTCCAGGTAGCCGATGACCAGTCCCTCGTCGGTGCAGAACAGCGAGTAGTTGTTCCAGCCGGCGGCGCTGAGCGCCTCACGCATCTCCGGCCACACGGCGGCGTGCGCTTCCTTGTACTCGGCGAGGCGGTCCTTCTTGACCTTGAGGGTGAAGCAGATGCGCTGCACGGCGCTCCTTTCGAACAGGGGGCTCGCCCCGGACGCGGACGGGGCGGGCGAGAGTGCTCCCGCCCGCCCCGGGCCCCTCCATGAGGGGTCGTCGACCCGTTAGAAGTCGAAGTCGTCGACGTTGTCGGCGTTGAAGCGCGTCGGCTCGCCGAGCACGATCTCGCCGTCGGCGCCGATGGTGTACTCGCCCAGCTCACCGGCCTGGAAGGTCTCACCCTCGGCACCGGTGATCTGGCCCGCCTTCAGCGCGGCACCGGCGTAGCCCGCCAGGTAGCCCAGGTCGCTCGGGTTCCACAGGGCGAACTCCTCGACGGTGCCGTCGTGGATGTACTGGGACATCTGGTTGGGCGTGCCCAGACCGGTGACGGCGACCTCGCCCTTGTACTCGGAGTCGCTGATGTAGCGGGCCGCGGCGGCCACACCGACGGTGGTCGGGGAGACGACGCCGTCCAGGTCCGGGTAGGACTGCATGAGGCCCTGCATCTTCTGGAAGGAGTCCAGGTCGTCGTCGTTGCCGTAGACGACGTCGACCATCTCCAGGTCGGCGTACTCCTCGTTCTCGGCCATGACCTCCTCCATCGCGGCGATCCAGGCGTTCTGGTTCGTCGCGTTGGGGGTGGCGGACAGGACGGCGAAGGTGCCCTCGCCGCCGATCTGCTCGGAGATCATCTCCACCAGCGCCGTCCCGATGAGCTCGTCGGAGGACTGGTTGACGAAGATGTCGGTGCAGTTGGCGTTGGAGTCGTAGCCGACGATCGCCGAGCCGTTGTCACGGGCCTCGTTCAGCGCGGGGCAGACCGCGTCGGGGTCGTTGGCCGCGATGACGATGACGTCACTGCCCGCCTGGCTGGCGGCGTTGATGTACTCCACCTGGGAGTCCGCGGTGGGCTCGGTGCCGCCGCGCTCGGTGAAGTTTCCGGCCAGCTCCTCGACGGCCACCGCACCGCCGGCGTTGACGATGTCGGAGTAGGGGTTGTTGAGCTGCTTGGGCAGGAAGTCGATGTTCAGGCCCTCGGGGATCTCCGCATCCGGGTTGGCCGTACCGGTCGGCCCGGTGGTCTCGGAGTCCTGCGCGTCGTCGATGGTCGTACCGCCGCAGGCGGAGGCGAACAGGACGACCGCGGCCGCGGGAGCCGCGAAGAGCGCACGGCGGAAGAGGGGATGCTTCATCTTGATTCTCCGTGTGTTCGTTCTGACCGGAGTCAGTTGGTGGAAACGGGCGCGGATGCGACGGTGACCGACGCTTTCTCGACGGCGCGCCGTCTGCGCCGTTCCTTGGCCTTGGCCACCACGTTGGGTGCGACGACCGAGGCGATCAGGATCAGACCGGTGATGACCTGGAGGACCTCACTGGTGAGCCCGAAGAGTTGGAGGGAGTTGCGGATGGTGCCCAGCAGGAGCACACCGCCCATGACGCCCACGATGGTGCCGACGCCGCCGAAGATCGACACTCCGCCGAGCAGGACGGCGGCGACGACCTGCAGCTCCAGCCCCATGGCCGTGTCGGCGCGGGAGGTGCCGTACTGCAGCGTCCAGAAGACGCCGGCCGCCGAGGCGACCAGCCCGCTGGCCACGAACAGCCAGAACTTGGTCCACAGGACGGACACGCCCGTGAAGCGGGCGGCGGTGTCGTTGTTGCCGATGTCGAACAGGGAGCGGCCGAAGGCGGTGGCGTGCAGCAGGACGCCGAACAGCACCGCCAGGACGGCGATGACCACCGCGATCCACGGCAGGCCCTCGATACCCAGGAAGGGGTCGCGGGCACCGCTGACCCAGTCGCGCGGGTAGCTGGCCACGGCACGGTCGCCCAGCAGGACGTAGGCCAGGCCCCGGTACAGGGCCATGGTTCCGATGGTCACGGCCAGGGACGGCAGTCCGCACAGGGTGACCAGGACGCCGTTGAAGGCGCCCAGGAGCACGCCGACCGCCAGACAGATCACGACGGCCGTCTGGATCGGGATGCCCATCTCCCAGAGCACGCCCATGGTCGCGCTGGTCAGAGCCAGGGTGCTGGCCACCGAGAGGTCGATCTCCCCGGTGACGATGATCAGCGTCATCGGTAGCGCCATCAGGGCGATGGCCGCGATGCTCAGGAACAGGAAGCTGATGTTGCGGTCGGTCGCGAAGTTCTCGACGAAGAAGCTCGCGACGAACAGGACGATCACCAGCGCGCCCAGTACGGGGCTCTCACGCCGCCTCAGGACCGACAGGACCCGGCCGGCCCCGTTCTGCGTGGTGCGTTCAGGCGCCACTGGAACCTCCTCCTCGAAGCTTGCGGGCGTTGCGTGCGGCCAGGACCCGGTCCAGGCCGATGGCGGCGAGGATCAGGGCGCCCACGACGGCCTCCTGCCAGAACCCGTTGACCTGCCAGATGGGCAGGGCCGCGGTGATGGTCGTCATGAGGACCGCGCCGATGGCGGCGCCGAAGACGGTGCCGACACCGCCGGCGATGGCGACGCCGCCGACGACGGCCGCGGCGACGACCTGGAGTTCCATGCCGGTGCCGACGGTGGAGTCGACCGTGCCGTAGCGCGCGGTGAACAGGACCCCGGCCAGCCCGGCGAGTGCGCCGTTGACGACGAACGCGGTGAGGACGCGGCGGCCCGCGGGGATGCCGGACAGGCGCGCGGCGTCGACGTTGGAGCCGATCGCGTACATCTCTCGGCCGGAGCGGAAGCGGGACATGTAGAAGCCGACCACGGCCACCACGGCGATGGCGACGAGGGCTGGCAGCGGGATCCCCAGGACGCCGACCCTGCCCAGCTCCAGGAAGGAGGAGGGCATGTCGACCGCGTTGACCTGGGCGCCGGAGGCCCACCAGTGGTTGAAGCCCCGGTAGACGTACATGGTGCCCAGGGTCACCACGAGCGCGGGGACCCGGACGGTGGTGACCAGCGCGCCGTTGAGCAGGCCCGCGAACGCGCCGATGGCCACGCCGGCGGCCATGACGACGGGCATGGGCAGGCCGGGGAAGGCCACGAAGAGCGTGCCCGTGCCGAAGGCGGCCAGTCCCATGACCGAGCCGACGGACAGGTCGACGTTCTTGGTGATGAGGACGAGTGCCTGGCCGACCGCGAGGACGGACAGGACGGTGGCGCCCAGGAAAAGGTCGCGGACGCCCTGGGTGGACAGGAACCCGGGGTTGTGCAGCCAGGTGGCGGCGATGAGCACGACCACGGCGAGCAGGACGCCGAGTTCGCGGAACTGCGGGAGGCGGCGCGGGCGGCGCGCGCCGGTGGGCGGGGGTGCCTGCGCCGCGGGGGGCGCGGGCGGCGCGCCGGTGTCGGACAGGGTCACGACGCCTCCTTGTCGGGGACGGGTGCGGTTCGGGGGAGCATCAGGCTGCCTCCTCCGTGCGCTGGCCGGTGGCCGCGTACATGACGGACTCCTCGGTGGCCTCGGAGCGGTCCAGTTCGGCGGTGACGCGGCCCTCGTGCATGACCAGGACGCGGTCGGCCATGCCCAGGACCTCGGGGAGCTCGCTGGAGACCATGACGATCGCCAGGCCCTCACCGGCCAGCTCCGAGAGGAGGCGGTGGACCTCGGACTTGGTGCCGACGTCGATGCCCCGGGTGGGCTCATCGACGAACAGCACGCGCGGCTCGGTCGACAGCCACTTGGCCAGGACGACCTTCTGCTGGTTGCCGCCGGACAGGGTGCCGACGGTGTCGCCGAGCGCGCCGAACTTGAGCTGGAGTCGCTCGCCCCAGTGGCGGGCGGAGTCGCGCTCGGCGCGGGAGGCGAGCCATCCGAAGCGGCTGAGCGCGCGGCGCCTGGTGGAGGTGGAGTTGCGTTCGATGGAGGACTCCATCACCAGGCCCTGCTGGCGGCGGTCCTCGGGGACGAGCGCCATGCCGGCGTCCATGGCGGCCTTGACCCTGCCCGGGGCCAGGGGCTCGCCGTGCACGCGGACCGTGCCGGAGTCGTAGCGGTCCACTCCGAAGACGGCGCGGATGACCTCGCTGCGTCCGGCGCCCACGAGCCCGGCCAGGGCGACGATCTCACCGGCGCGGACGGTGAAGGACACATCCGAGAAGGCGCCCGCGCGGGTCAGGCCCTCGACCTCCAGGAGGGTGTCCCCGGGGGTGGTCTCGGTCTTGGGGAAGAGGTCGGAGACGTCGCGGCCGACCATGCGGCGCACGACGGTGTCCACGTCCAGGTCGGCCGTGGGGTCGCAGGAGACGAAGGCGCCGTCGCGCACGACCGTGATCCGGTCGCACAGGGAGAAGACCTCGTCGAAGCGGTGCGAGATGAACAGCAGGGCGGCGCCGGAGTCGCGCAGGGAGCGGGCGACCTTGAACAGGCGCTCGGCCTCCACGCCCGACAGCGCGGCCGTGGGCTCGTCCATGATGAGCACGCGCGCCTCACGGGTGATCGCCTTGGCGATCTCGATGAGCTGCTGGTCGGCGATGGACAGCCCGCGCGCGGGCCGGTCGGGGTCGATGTCCACACCCAGGCGGGCGAAGGCCTCCCGGCTGCGCTGGCGCATGTAGGCCCGGTCGATGGTGCCGAAGCGGGTACGCGGCTGCCGGCCGACGTAGATGTTCTCGGCCACCGACAGGTCGGGGAAGAGGGTGGGTTCCTGGTAGATCACCGCGACCCCGGCCCGCTGGGAGTCCGCCGGTGCGTGGAACTCGGCCGCCCGGCCGTCGACGAGTACCTGGCCGGTGTCGGGGCGGTGGACCCCGGCGATGGTCTTGACCAGGGTGGACTTTCCGGCGCCGTTCTCGCCGACGAGGGCGTGGATCTCCCCCGCCCGGAGTTCGAGGGACAGTCCACGCAGGGCTCTGACACTGCCGAAGGACTTCGTCACATCGACCAGCGCCAGTGGTGGGGCCTGTGCCGCCTGCTGCGCCACGTGCGCCCTCCTTCCTCTGGTGCTTCGGGTCTGTTCCCGGCTTGACCCCTACGGTCTAGCCATGTCCCGAAAAACGTTTTAATGTGAAAGGGATGTTAAACGCCCCACACACTCACGTCAAGGGGAGTTCCGGGGAACCCGCTGGTGGCCGGATCCGTCACCGCGTAAGGAACCGGGCATCCGGCACGGACGCCCCGCTCCGGTCGCACTGCTCTCGGAAACACCGTGTTGACACGTTTCAATCCGAGTGTGACGATGATCGCCCATGTGGGGGACCTGATCAGTAGCATGCGACCACGTCGCCCGATCCTTTCCCTCCAGCACGCCCGGGAGTGCCGCACGTGTCCACCACCGCTCCGAGCCCGCCCGAAGGCGGCCCCGCCCAGACCCGCCCCGTCGGGATCACCGAGGTCGCCAAGCACGCCGGTGTCTCACCCGGCACCGTCTCCAACGTCCTCAACCGGCCCGAGCGCGTCGCCGAGGCCACCCGGCTCAAGGTCGAGGCCGCCATCGCCGAGCTGGACTACGTGCGCAACTCCTCCGGCAGCAGCCTGCGGTCGGGCCGCAGCGCCTCCGTGGGGCTGCTGGTCCTGGACGTGACCAACCCGTTCTTCACCGAGGTCGCACGCGGCGTGGAGGACGAGGCGGCCGCCTCCGGGCTGTCCGTCGTGCTCCTGAACTCCGCCGAGTCCCGGGAGCGCCAGCACGGCAACGCGCGCCTGCTCGCCGAGCAGCGCGCCGCCGGCGCCGTGGTGATGCCCGTCGACGACGACCTGTCGGACCTGCTGTGGCTGAGCAGGCAGGGCACCCCGTGGGTCGCGCTCGACCGGGGAGACGTGGCGGAGACGGTCGGGTGCAGCGTCACCGTCGACAACCACGCCGGAGGGCTGGCCGCCGGGCGCCACCTCGTCGGCCTGGGCCACGAGCGCGCCACCTTCCTCACCGGCCCCTTCGGTATCGAACAGGTGCGCCGCCGCCACCAGGGCCTGCGCGACGCCTTCACCGAGGCGGGCCTGGACCCCGACGCCTGCCTGCGCCTGGTCGAGAGCCCCATGCTCAACGCCGAACAGGGCGAGCGGGCCGTCGACGCCGTCCTGGCGGGCGGCCCCCGCCAGCGCCCCGCGGCCGTGTTCTGCGCCAACGACCAGCTCGCCCTCGGCCTGATGAAGGGCCTGGGCCAGCGCGGGCTGCGCGTACCCGACGACATCTCCGTGGTCGGCTACGACAACGTCGACTTCGCCGACCTGGTCCACCCGGGTCTGACGACGGTGGCCCAGCCCAAGTACGAGCTGGGCCGGGCCGCCATGCGCCTGCTCGCCTCTGAGCTGAACGATCCCGGCCACCGCCACGAGCAGTTGCGGTTCACCCCCGAACTGCTCGTGCGCGGCTCCACCTCCGCCCGCCGCGCCTGAGCGGGCATCCCTGTCCCGACCCCTTGGAGCACACCATGACGGCCACAGCCGAACCCGCCGCCGCGACCACCCGCCGCACCCGCCCCGTCGTCGGGCTGGTCGCGGGGGGGCTGGGGACCTACTGGCCCCAGTTCCCGGACCTGCTGCCGCAGTTGCAGCGCTCCGCCGACCGCGTGGCCGAGCGCATGCGCGGATTCGACGCCGACGTCGTCGACGCCGGGTTCGTCTCCGACGAGCGGGACGGCTCGGCCGCGGCCGAGCGCCTGCGCGCCGCCGACTGCGACCTCATCGTCTGCTTCCTCACCACGTACCTGACCTCGTCGATGATCGCCCCGATCGCCCGGCGCAGCCAGGCTCCGGTGCTGTTCGTCAACCTCCAGCCCACCGAGTCGATGGACCACGCCAGCTTCGACACCGGCCAGTGGCTGGCCTACTGCGGCGCCTGCCCGCTGCCGGAGATGGCCAACATGTTCGAGCGGCTGGGCGTGGAGTTCCGCTCCGTCTCGGGCTACCTGGAGGACGAGCGCGCCTGGGAGCACATCGGCCGCTGGATCCGCGCCGCCGGGGTGAAGGCGGCCATGGACAGTGCGCGGCACGGGCTCATGGGGCACCTGTACCCGGGCATGATGGACGTGTCGACCGACCCCACCCTCATCACCCGCAACTTCGGCGGGCACGTGGAGATCCTGGAGTTCGACGACCTGCGCGAGCGCGTGCCCGGCCCGGAGGAGGCCGCGGTGGCGGCCAAGCTGGCCGAGGCGCGCGAGGTCTTCGAGGTGACCGACTCCGTGGTGGAGGACGACTTCCGCTGGGGCGCCCAGGTCGCCGTGGGCCTGGACCGCCTGGTGGAGGACTTCTGCCTGGACAGCTTGTCGTACTACCACCGGGGGCTGGCCGGGGAGCTGCACGAGCGGCTGGGCGCCGGGATGATCCTGGGCGCGTCCCTGCTGACGGCCCGGGGCGTCCCGGCCGTGGGCGAGTACGAGCTGCGCACGTGCATGGCCATGCTGATGATGGACCGGCTGGGCGGCGGCGGCTCCTTCACCGAGCTCCAGGCCCTGGACTTCACCCGCGGCCATGTAGAGATGGGCCACGACGGCCCGGCCCACCTGGCGATCAGCGCACGCAAGCCGCTGCTGCGCGGGCTGGGTGTCTACCACGGCAAGCGCGGCTGGGGCGTGTCGGTGGAGTTCGACGTCAAGCACGGCCCGGTCACCCTGTTCGGCGTCATCCAGCGCAAGGACGGGTCGTTCGCCCTGCTCACCGCCGAGGGGCGGACGGGCGAGGGCCCACTGCTGCGGATCGGCAACACCACCTCGCGCGTGGACTTCGGCTGCGACCCGGGCGAGTGGACCGACGCCTGGAGCGCGACCGGCATCGCCCACCACTGGGCGCTGGGCACCGGCCACCGCGCCGCCGAGGTGCGCGCCGTCGCCGACCTGATGGGGCTGGAGCACGTCCACCTCACGGTGTGAGACCCCTCGCGCAGCGGAGCGCCCCGGGCACAGGGAGAGTGTGCCCGGGGCGCTCCGCCCGTGGAGGCGGTCAGTTCGCGGTCCGCACCGGTGCGGCGGCGCGGCCGGAGCCGCGCTCGGGGCCCCGGATGATCCGGCGGCGCACCCGGCCGGAGACGGTGTCGATGGCGATGGTGGCGACCACGACCACGATCAGGGCGACCCCGGCCTGACCCCACTCGCGGAACTGGATGGCCTGGGTCAGCATCGTGCCGATACCGCCCGCGCCCACCACGCCGAGCACCGCGGAGGCCCGGATGTTGATCTCGAACCGGTAGAGCCAGAAGGCGATGATCTCCGGCATCACCTGGGGGACCACGGTCCAGCGGACCCGCTGCACGGCGTTGGCGCCCGCGGCGGTGGAGGCCTCGACCGGCCCCGGGTCGCAGTCCTCGACGATCTCCGCCGACAGCCGTCCCAGGGTGCCCACCGAGCTGAGGCCGATGGCGACCGTTCCGGCCACCGGCCCCAGACCGAAGACCGGGATCAGCGCCACGGCGAAGATGATCTCGGGGATGGCGCGCGGAACCGCCAGGAACACCCTGGCCAGGGCGGAGACCCTGCGGCCGGAGATGTTGGCCGCGGCCAGGAACGAGATCGGGAAGGAGATCAGGACGGCGATCAGGGTGCCCAGCCAGGCGATGGCCACCGACTCCCACATGAGTTCGAGGGCGCGGCCGATCGCGGACGGGTCGGAGGAGCCCAGCATGAGCACGAGGACGTCCCACAGGCGGGCCGGGGCCTCGGGCAACCGCTCCCAGTTGGCGTCGGTGGTGACCAGGGCTGCCAGCACAGCGCCGACGATGACCACCGTCACGGCCAGACGGAACCGGTCGAAGGGCTTCTCGGGGCGGAGCGCCTTGTCGAACCGCTCCTGCCGGGTGTCGGGCACGTTCACAGCAGCCTCCTGCGCAGGAGCACCGAGATCCGTTCGATGACGATGACCACCACCAGGAAGCCCGCGACGATGCCCCAGACCTGGTCCCATTCGCCGCGTCCGCGGTGGAAGTCGATGACCGCTCCGATACCCCCCGCTCCGACGAAGCCCAGGACGGCCGAGGAGCGCAGGTTCAGCTCGAAGCAGTAGAGCGTGAAGGAGGTGTAGGCGGGCAGGATCTGGGGGACCACGGCCCAGCGCAGTGTCTGGAGGTGGTCGGCCCCCGAGGCACGGGCGGCCTCCACCGGTCCCGGGTCGATCCCGTCGACGGTGTCGGAGGTGAGCTTGGTGACCACCGCGATGGAGAAGAAGAACAGCGCGAGCACGCCGGGCAGCGCACCGACACCGACCGCCGCCACGAACAGCAGGGCCCACAGCAGTTCGGGGATGGCGCGGATGACGTTGGTGACGAGTTTGACGACGGTGTAGGTGAGCCGGTCGGGGGCGCCGAGCGTGGAGTTGAACAGCGCCAGCGGCAGGGCGACCAGGGACCCGGCGACGGTGGCCACGACCGCCATCTGGAGGGTCTCCAGGAACCCCTCCCCCGCCCGTTCGCTGAACAGGCGCAGCAGGTCGGTCTCGGCCAGGCCGCGCATGGGGGCGTTGGGCCGGGTGAGGTTCTCCCAGACCTCGGTGAGGGAGAAGCCGATGCCGTAGCGCCAGTCCGCCCCGGTTGCGAGGGTGATCAGGACGACCGCCGCGACCGCGGTGATGAGCAGGGGGCTGGGCGGGGGTTTGCGGGGGCGCCGTCCGGGTTCGGTCCGCGGGGCGCCTACCTCGGTCCCGGTCACAGCGCGGCCCGGCCTTCCAGGACGTCGTCGGCGGTCAGGTCGCGCCCGTAGATGCGGGAGAAGACGTCGGCGTCGACCTGCGAGACGGGGCCGTCGAAGACCAGTTCGCCGCCGCGCAGGCCGATGATGCGGTCGGCGAAGTCGGTGGCCAGGTCGAGGAAGTGCAGGTTGACCAGGGTGGTGATGCCCATGCTCCGGTTGATGTCCTTCAGGTCGGCCATGACCGCGCGGGCCGTGGGCGGGTCCAGGGAGGCGACCGGTTCGTCGGCGAGGACGACCTCGGGCTCCTGGGCCAGGGCGCGGGCGATCCCCACGCGCTGCTGCTGCCCGCCGGAGAGCTGGGAGGCGCGCATGTAGGCCTTGTCGACGATCCCCACCCGCTCCAGGGCGCTCATGGCGCGCTCCACGTCGGCCGAGCCGTACCAGCCCGCCAGGGAGCGCCAGGTGGGTACGGCGTGCAGGCGGCCCACGAGGACGTTGTTGAGCACGCTCATCCGCGGGACGAGGTTGAAGTGCTGGAAGATCATGCCGACGTCGGAGCGGAGCGCGCGGCGCTCCTTCCTGCCCTGGGCACCGACGTTCCTGTCGCCGACGCGGACGGAGCCGTCGGTGAGGGGGACCAGTCCGTTGACGGTGCGGATGAGCGTCGACTTGCCGGCGCCGGACAGGCCGACGACGACGACGAACTCCCCCTTGGGGATGCGCAGGTCCACGGAGGCCAGGGCGCGGACCCCGCCCGGGTAGGTCACCGAGGCGTTGTCGAACTCGATCATGGCGGTCCTTCGGGGGTTGCGTGCGGCGGCGGGGGGACGGGGGACCCGGCCGCGTCGCGGGGACGCGGCCGGGTCCGCAGGGGCCGCTACTCCTCCAGCCGGTCGCCGAGTTCGGCCTCCAGCTCGCGGATGACGTCGTAGTCGGAGGACTCGATGGGCAGCAGGTCGTCGATGCTGTAGAGCTCGCCCATGACCGCGGCGCCCTCCTCGGTGGACATGATGTCGAGCAGGGCGTCGTTGATCTCCTGCTTGAGGTCCTCGGGGAGGTTGCCGTTGAGGGCGAAGCCGTCGTTGGGGATGGGCTCGGACCAGCCGAAGACCACGACCTCCTGGCCGACCTCCGGGGCCTGGTCGGCCACGTCCTGGCGGGCGTCCTGGTAGGACACGCCGACGTCGGCGTCGCCCTCCAGGACGGCGAGCACGGAGTTGTCGTGGCCGCCGGCGAAGATCGGCTCGATGTCCTCCTCCGGGTCGACCCCGGCATTGAGCAGCTGGAGGGAGGGGACTGCGTAGCCGGAGGTGGAGCCGAAGTCGACGAAGGCGACCTTGGCGCCGGCCACCTTCTCGACCGTGTCGGCGGCGATGGGGCCCTCGGAGGGGTCGGTGGCCTCCTCCACGCCGTTGCAGAACAGGTAGCCGTCCACGTCCACCGGGTCGGTCTCGCAGTAGGTGTCGGGGTCGTTGGTGAACCACTGCGTGACGTAGATGGTGCTGCCGTAGCGCTCGGACTGCAGGGCCAGGTCGGCGCCGGCCTGCTCCTCGGCCTGGACCATCTGGCGCGGGCCCAGTCCGCCCGCGATGTCGGCCTGTCCGGACTCCAGGGCGACGATCACACCGGCGTAGTCGGTGGGCACGTTGGGCTCCACCTCGATGCCCAGGCGCTCTTCGAGCATGTCGGCCAGGGGCTGGGCGGACTCGATCAGCTCGCCCTGCTCGGCGGAGGGGGTCAGGGTCAGGACCAGTGTGTCGGGCCGGTCCCCGTCCGCGGAGTCCGCGGTGTCCTCGCCGTTGCCGCCGCCGCACGCGGTGGCGGTCAGCGCCAGGCACGTCATCGAAGCGAGCAGCAGTCGCTTTCTCATCATCTTGCACACCATCGCTTGGGGTCGGGGGAAGGCCCGCACGCGCGCAGCGGCGTCCTCGTTGCGCATCGCACGCTAACGAGGGGGCATTGCGAGCGAATGAACCAGACAAGCCAGTCATATGACCCATTCGTAACGGCCTTGTCCCCGGCACCCCGGGGCTACCACCCGTGCGGCACACCGTTCGAGGGACCTCAGAACCTTTCGGGGCGGGGCCGCCATCGAACACCCCGAAGCCGGTTGCCCGTAGCCCGGCAAGGTTTCCACAAGGGAACGGGCGGGCACCGGGCGGATGAGGGAGAGCATGCACGAACACGACATCGACCCCGCGAACACCGCCGAGTCCGAGTTGGCCACCCGCAGCGGCCCGTTCCGCGCCCTCGCCTTCCGCGACCCCGTCGACGGGGCGGAGCACCTGGCACTGCTGTCCGGGTCCCTCGGCGACGGCGAGGAGGTACTGGTCCGGCTCCACTCCGAATGCGTGACGGGCGACGCCCTGGGGGCCCTGCGCTGCGAGTGCGGCGACCAGCTCCGGGAGGCCCTGGACGCGATCGCCGCGGAGGGCCGCGGGGTCCTGGTGTACCTGCGCGGACACGAGGGCCGGGGCATCGGACTGCTGGAGAAGGTGCGCAGCATGACACTCCAGGACGAGGAGGGCCTGGACACCGTCGACTCGGCCACGGCCCTGGGCCTGCCGGTGGACACGCGCTCCTACGGCCCGGCCGCACGCGCCCTGCGGTTCCTGGGGGTGCGGTCGGTGCGGCTGCTGTCGAACAACCCTGACAAGGCGCGGGAGCTGGAGGAGCACGGGGTGAAGGTGGCCGCGCGGGTGCCCGTGCTGCCCCCGGCCCGGGCGGAGAACCTCGCCTACCTGACGGCCAAGCGCGACCGGCTGGGGCACGACCTGCCGCACCTGGACGGCGCGGTCCCCAGGGCCCGCGCGTAGGACACCCCGGACGGGGCCACACCCGGCGGGCGGCCCCTCACCGCGGGGCGGCCGTGCTGGCACGGACGACCAGGTCGGTGGCCAGGTCCAGGCGCAGGTTGGCCGGCCGCTCCCCCCGCGCGAGGGCGAGGGCCATCCGGGTGGCCTCCTCCGCCATCTCGGTGAGGGGCTGGCGCACCGTGGTCAGCGGCGGCCCCGTCCACCGGGCCACGGGCAGGTCGTCGTAGCCCACGACACTGAGGTCCTCGGGGATGCGCACACCCAGTTCGCGGGCGGCCTCGTACACCCCCATCGCCTGGAGGTCGCTGCCGGCGAAGACCGCCGTGGGCGGCTCCTCCAGCCGGAGCAGTTCCCGCCCCCGGTCGCGTCCGCTCTCGACGTGGAAGTCGCCGTGGCGGACCAGTTCCGGGTCGAGGGCGATCCCGGCGGCGTCCAGCGCGGCGCTGTAGCCGTCGAGGCGCGCCCGGCTGCACAGGACGTGCCGGGGCCCCCCGATCACCGCGATGCGGCGGTGCCCCAGTTCGATGAGGTGGCGGGTGGCGGCGAGCCCCCCGTTCCAGTTGGCCGAACCGACCGCGGGCATGTCCGGGCCCGGGTCGCCCGCCGGGTCCACGACCACGAAGGGGATGTCGCGCGCGGTGAGCCGGGCGCGCTGTTCGGGCGCAAGGTCGGAGAAGACCAGGATCGCCGCGGTCGACTGGCGGGCGAGGACGGCGTCCACCCAGGTCTCGCGCGGCGTCTGGGCCCCGCCCGACTCGGTGAGCACCACACTCAGCCCCTCGGCGCGCGCGACGTTCTCCACCCCGCGGACGACCTCGATCGCCCAGGCGCTGTCGAGTTCGTGGAAGACGAGCTCGATCATGGACGACCGGCCGCCGCCGGGGCCGCGCCGCCTCCGGTAGCCGTGGCGGCGGATGAGTTCCTCCACGCGCTCACGGGTCCGCGCGGCCACGTCGGCCCTGCCGTTGAGCACCTTGGAGACGGTCGGCACCGAGACACCGGCGGCTTCCGCAATTTTCGAGATGGTGACCGGCTCCGACAGGGGTTCCTGTCCGGAGTCGGACGCGGGATCTGCACTCACGCCGCCTGATACTACGCCCTCCCCCGCCCCGCGGGCGTACGGCCGCCGGGGTTTCCACCCTTGACGCACTCCGTTGCATGGGCGTAAATTCTGGCCTCACGATTTCGAAAGAACTTCCGATAGTTTCGAAAGGTCGGCCATGGACACCCCCCGATTCGCCGCAGCAGGCGCGTCAGCTCTGGCCCTGCTCGCCGCCACCGCCTGCGGAGGCGGCGGCGCCGACGAGCGCATGCACGTGTGGATGTACCAGGACACGCTCGTCGTCGTGCAGGACGCCGCCGTCGAGCGCTTCAACGAGTCCTCCGAGGTCGAGGCCGTGATCGACGAGGTTCCCGGCGACAACTACGAGGAGCGGCTGCGCACGGCGATGGGGTCGAGCGAGCAGCCCGACGTCTTCTTCAACTGGGGCGCCGGCAGCATCGAGCCCTACGTGGAGCAGGACATGCTCATGTCCCTGGACGGCCTCATGGAGCAGGACCCCGACTTCGCCGCCTCCTTCATCCCCTCCGTCCTGGAGTCGGGACAGGTCGACGGCGTCCAGTACGGGATCCCGCTGCGCGGCACCCAGCCCGTCATCCTCTTCTACAACGAGGCCGTCTTCGAGGAGGCCGGCGCAGAACCGCCACAGACCTGGCAGGACGTCCTCGACCTGGTGGACACCTTCACCGAGGAGGGGGTGACCCCCTTCGCGCTAGCCGGGGCCGACCCGTGGACCGAGCAGATGTGGCTGCAGTACCTGGTGGACCGCATCGGCGGGCCGGAGGTGTTCGGGCGCATCGACGACGGCGACATGGCGGGCTGGCGCGACCCCGCCGTCCTGGAGGCCGCGGAGATGGTGCGCGACCTGGTGGAGCGCGGCGCCTTCGGCGACGCCTACGCCTCGGTCAGCTACACCGAGGGAGGGGCCTCCACCCTGCTGTCGGAGGGCCGGGCCGCCATGCACCTGATGGGCTCGTGGGAGTACTCGACCCACCTGGACCAGGCACCGGCCTTCGCCGAGTCCGACCTGGGCTACACGGCCTTCCCCCCGCTGCCCGGCGGTGAGGGCGACCCGGCCAACGTGGTGGGCAACCCCACCAACTACTTCTCCGTCAGCGCCGACACCGCCCACCCGGAGCAGGCCCTGCAGTTCCTGCGCGAGACCGCGCGGGAGGAGTACGTGGCGGACATGGTCGCCAACGGCGAGGTGCCGACCACGGTGGACGCCGAGCAGGCCGTGGCCGACAGCCCCAACCCCGAGTTCGCCGCCTACCAGTACGAGATGGTGCGCGACGCCCCGCACTTCCAGCTCTCCTGGGACCAGGCGCTGCCGCCGGAGATCGCCACGCCGATGGTCACCGAGATCGAGTCGCTCTTCAACGGCCAGAGCACGCCCGAGGAGTTCGTCGACGCCCTGGCCGCCCTGTGACCCGCCCCGCGACAACCGCCGCGCACGGAACCCCCGTGAACGGCCCCGAAGGCCCCGCCCGGCCCGCCGCGCCGCCGACCGCACCCGCCCGCCGGGGCGGGGTGCGCACCGCGCACCGCGTCGCCAGGCCGGGCGGGGCCTGGGCCCTGCCCGCGCTGCTGTTCTTCGCGGTGTTCGCCGCGCTGCCGATGGTGCTGGTGGTCTACCTGTCCCTGACATCCTGGGGCGGGCTGGGGTCCCCGCGCTTCATCGGCCTGGACCACTGGGAACGGCTGGCGGGTGACCCGCTCATGCACAAGGCGGTGCTCCTGAGCCTGGTGCTGACCGTGCTCAACTGGGCGATCCAGACCCCCATCAGCCTCCTGCTCGGTGTGTGGGCGGCCGGCCCGCAGCGCAACCGCGCCGTGCTCTCGGCCGTCTTCTTCCTGCCGCTGCTGCTGTCCTCCGCGGCCATCGCGATCATCTGGCGGGCGCTGCTGGACCCCAACTTCGGTCCGCTCGCCTGGCTCGGTCCGCGGCTGGGCCTGGGGGAGGTGGACGTCCTAGGCGGCTCCACCAGCGCGTTCGCCGCGATCGTCCTGGTCACCGCCTGGCAGTTCATCCCCCTGCACATGCTGCTCTACCAGGGCGGCGCGCGCCAGATCCCGGATTCGCTGTACCAGGCGGCGCGCATCGACGGAGCGGGCACGGTGCGCTCCTTCTGGCACATCACGCTCCCCCAACTGCGGCACACCATCACCACCTCCTCGGTGCTCATGGTGGTGGGGTCGCTGACCTACTTCGACACCGTTCTGATCCTGACCGGCGGCGGGCCCGGCACCGACACCACCATCGTGCCGTTCCTGATGTACCGCGCCGGTTTCCGCAGTTGGGAGCTGGGCTACGCCAGCGCCGTGGCCCTCACCCTGGTGGTGACGGCGACCGTGGCCTCCCTGCTGCTCGTCCGCTTCACCGGCTTCGGCACCATGCGCAGCACCCGGGAGGGAATGTGAGTACCGCGACCCTCCGGCGCCGGACCGCGCGTCCGGGCACCCGCCGGCCCCGGCGCCCCGGCCGTACCCGCCCCAACCCGCTGGCCGGGGCCGGCGCCCTGCTGTGGCTGGCCGTCGTCGCCATCCCCCTGTACGTCCTGCTCGTGGCGACCGTACGGCGCGGTGAGGACTACACCGCTGAGGGGCCGCTGGCGCTTCCGTCCGACCCGACCCTGGACAACTACGCCACCGCCGTCGAGAACGGGCTGCTCGGCTTCGTCCTCAACACCGCGATCGTGACCGCCGCGGTCGTGGCGATCGTCGCGGTGCTGTCCGCCACCGCCGGGTACGCCGTGGTGCGCTCGCGCACCCGGTGGACCGACGGGGTCTTCCGGACCTTCCTCCTGGGCCTGGCGATCCCCTCCCAGGCGGTGATCATCCCCGTGTACCTGATCATCGTGGAACTGGGCCTGTACGACTCACTCACCGCGATCGTCCTGCCCACGGCCGCGTTCGCGCTGCCGGTGTGCATGCTGATCCTCGTCGGGTCGATGCGCGACATCTCCGAGGAGCTGTACGAGGCGATGGCCCTGGACGGGGCGGGACCGGTACGCACCTTCCTGCGGCTGGTGGTACCGCTCTCGCGCCCCGGCCTGAGCACCGTGGCGGTCTACTCGGCGCTCCAGGCGTGGAACGGCTTCCTGTTCCCGCTCGTGCTCACCCAGTCGCACGACAAACGGCTCATCACGATGGGGCTGTTCGAGTTCCAGGGCGAGTACCGGGTGGACGTGCCGGGCCTGCTCACCGCCGTGGTGCTGTCCACGGTGCCGATCTTCCTCGTGTACCTGGTGGCACGCCGCTCCCTGGTACGCGGGCTGATGGGCGTGGGCGGCAAGTAGCCCCGCCCGAGCGCCACCGAGGCCCCGGGAACCGGGGCACACCGAACGGAGAGAGGGCAGATGACGAGCCGTACCCGACCCCTGGCCGCCGAACCGTGGCGCGATCCCGCGCTGTCGGCCGACGACCGCGTCGACCGCCTGCTGGGGCTGATGACCCTGGAGGAGAAGGCCGCGCAACTGCGCGGCCTGTGGGTGGGCGCCGACGGCGGCGGCGAGGGCGTAGCCCCGCACCAGCACGACCTCGTCGAGGAGCCGCCGGTGTGGGAGGAGGCCGTCGACGGCGGGATCGGGCAGCTCACACGGCCGTTCGGCACCGCCCCGGTGGACCCCGCGGCCGGGGCTGCCTCCCTGGCGCGCTCCCAGCGCGAGATCGCCGCGGCCAACCGCTTCGGCATCCCGGCCCAGGTGCACGAGGAGTGTCTGGCCGGGTTCACCACCTGGAAGGCCACGGTCTATCCGGTCCCACCCGCCTGGGGCGCGGCCTTCGACCCGGACCTGGTGGAGCGCATGGCCGAGCAGATCGGGGCGTCCCTGCGCGGGATGGGCGTCCACCAGGGGCTCGCCCCGGTCCTGGACGTGGCCCGCGACCTGCGGTGGGGGCGGACCGAGGAGACCATCGCCGAGGACCCCTACCTCGTGGGCACGGTCGCCGCCGCCTACACTCGCGGGCTCCGCTCGGCCGGGGTGGTGGCCACGCTCAAGCACTTCGTGGGCTACTCGGCCTCGCGCGCGGGCCGCAACCTGGCGCCCTCCGCGGTCGGGCCGCGCGAACTGGCGGACGTGCTGCTGCCTCCCTTCGAGATGGCGCTGCGGCACGGCGGCGCCGCGTCGGTCATGCACTCCTACACCGACAACGACGGGGTGCCCGCCGCGGCCGACCGCGCCCTGCTCACCGGGCTGTTGCGCGAGGACTGGGGCTTCACGGGCACCGTGGTGGCCGACTACTTCGGCATCGCCTTCCTGCACACCCTGCACGGTGTGGCCGGTTCGGAGGCCCAGGCGGCGGGGCTGGCGCTGGCCGCGGGGGTCGACGTCGAACTGCCGACCCTGCACTGCTACGGCGCCCCCCTGGTGGCGGCGGTACGGTCGGGCGAGGTCCCCGAGGCGCTGGTGGACAGGGCGGCGCGGCGGGTGCTGCGGCAGAAGTGCGAGCTGGGCCTGCTGGACCGCGACTGGACCCCCGAGCCCCCCGCCGCCGGAGAGGTGGACCTGGACCCGCCGACCCACCGGGACCTGGCACGGCGCCTGGCCGAGGAGTCGGTGGTCCTCCTGTCCAACGACGGGATCCTGCCGCTGGCCCCCGGCGGGACGGTGGCGGTGGTGGGGCCCAACGCCGACACCGCCGAGGCCATGCTGGGCTGCTACTCCTTCCCCAGCCACGTGGGGACGGCCCACCCGGGGCTGGACCTGGGGGTGGAGGTGCCCACCCTGCTGGAGGCGCTGCGAGCCGACCTGCCCGGCACCGACGTGGTGTACGCCCGCGGCTGCGGGGTGGACGGGGGCGACACCTCCGGGTTCGCCGAAGCCGTGGCGGCCGCCCGAGCGGCCCGGGTGTGCGTGGTGGTGCTCGGCGACCGGGCCGGGCTGTTCGGCCGCGGGACCTCCGGAGAGGGCTGCGATGCGCCCGACCTGCGACTTCCCGGTGTGCAGCAGGAACTGGTGGAGGCGGTGGCGGCCACCGGGACCCCGGTGGTGCTGGTGCAGTGCGGGGGGCGGCCCTACGCGCTGGGCGCGGTGGCCGACCGGCTGGGAGCGGCGGTGCAGGCCTTCTTCCCCGGAGAGGAGGGCGGTCCCGCCGTGGCCGGGGTGCTCACGGGACGGGTCGGCCCCAGCGGGCGGCTGCCGTTCGGGGTTCCGCGCGCTCCCGGCGGACAGCCCTCCACCTACCTGGGGCCGCCCCTGGCCGGGCGCAGCGAGGTGAGTTCGGTGGACCCCACCCCGCTGTTCCCGTTCGGACACGGCCTGTCCTACACCCGTTTCACCTGGTCGGATCCGCTCCTGGACGGCCGCCCCGCCGGGGACGGCACCGTTGCGCTGCCCACGGACGGGGCGGTGACGGTGGGGTGCACGGTACGCAACGACGGCCCGGTGCGCGGAACCGAGGTCGTCCAGCTCTACCTGAGCGACCCGGTGGCGGCGGTGACCCGGCCGGTGCGGCGGCTGATCGGCTACGCCCGGCTGGACCTGGAGCCTGGACAGGAGAGCGGGGTGGAGTTCACCGTCCACACGGACCTGGCGGCCTACACCGGCCCGGACCTGCGGCGGATCGTGGACCCGGGCGACCTGGTTCTGCGCCTGGCCGCCTCCTGCGCCGACCCGGGGCTCGCCTTCCACCTCCGCTTGCACGGCCCCGTCCGGGAGGTCGGGCCGACGCGCCGCCTGCTCACACAGAACAGAATCCTCGGTCCCCGCATCCACCCTGGATGAGCGGCGGTACCGGATCCGCCGCCTGAACGGCGCGGCGCGGACGCCCGGCACCGGGTTCCCGGACCCGGCCGGCGGGCACGCACCGTGTGGCCGCTTCCGCGACGGATCGAAGGGACCTATGGGCGAGCAGGGCACGATGGCAGGGGCCTGGGCGCCGACGGCGCGCGGCCCGGCGCTGTGGACCGCCGGGGAGGCGGGGACCGCACTGGTCGCCCAGTCGGCCCTGCTGTGGGCGCTCGTCCCCCTGGCGGGCCTGGGCCCGCTGGGGTGGGGGGCGGGCGCCCTGCACGCCGCGGCGCTCACGGGCCTGCTGCTGTGGGCGATGCGCCGCCGGGGACGCACCGTGCTGGGCACCGCGGACCGGGTCACCCTGTCCAGGGCGGTCCTGGGCGGCGGGGTCCTGGCCCTGGCCGTCGACGGCGGCCCGGCCTGGGCCCTGGTGACGCTGGCCTCGGCCGCGCTCGTGCTGGACCTGGTGGACGGGGCGGTGGCGCGCGGCAGCGGCACCGCCTCGGAGTTCGGGGCGCGGTTCGACATGGAGGCGGACGCCTTCCTGATCCTGGTGCTCAGCGCGTACGTGTCGCTGCACCTGGGCCCGTGGGTGCTGGCCGTCGGCCTCCTGCGGTACCTGTTCGCGGCCGGGGCGCGGGTCGCTCCGTTCCTGCGCGCGCCGCTGCCCCCGAGCACGGCCCGCAAGGTGGTGGCCGCCGCCCAGGGGATCGTGCTGACCGTGGCGGCGTCGGGGGTCGCGGCGCACACGCTCTCGGTCGTCGCGGTGGCCTCGGCGCTGGCCGCGCTGCTGTGGTCGTTCGGCAGGGACACCGTGTGGCTGTGGCGGTCGCACCGGCGACCGGGCCTGACGGGAGGGGAGGCGTGATGCCGGAGGGGAGGCGCGCCCGCGCGTTCTGGACGGACGGGGCCGGCCGGGGCGAGGTCCGCGAGGCCGTGGTGCCGGAGCCGCGCGAGGGCGAGGTGGTGGTACGCACCCTGTACTCCGGGGTGAGCCGGGGGACCGAGACCCTGGTCCTGCGCGGCGGCGTTCCGCGGGGCCAGCACCGCGTGATGCGCGCCCCCTTCCAGGAGGGCGACTTCCCCGGTCCGGTCAAGTACGGCTACCTCAACGTCGGCGTGGTCGAGGAGGGGCCCGACGGGCTGGCGGGGCGGACGGTCTTCAGCCTGTACCCGCACCAGACCCGGTTCGCCGTTCCGGCCGAGGCGGTGCGGTGCGTGCCCGACGGCGTCCCGGCCGGGCGGGCGGTACTCGCCGGAACCGTGGAGACGGCGGTCAACGCCCTGTGGGACGCGCCCGTCCTGGTGGGCGACCGCGTCGCCGTGGTCGGCGCGGGGATGGTGGGCTGCTGCTTGGCCCTCCTGGCGGCACGGGTGCCCGGCGCCCGCGTCCAACTGGTGGACGTGGACCCGCGCCGGGCCGCGACGGCGAGCGCCCTGGGAGCGGGCTTCGCGCCCCCCGGGGAGGCCGAAGCCGACTGCGACCTGGTCTTCCACACCAGCGCGACCGAGGAGGGGCTGGCCCGGTCACTGGAACTGGTCGCGGACGAGGGGGAGGTGGTCGAGCTGAGCTGGTACGGGGACCGCAGGGTCCGCGTGCCGCTGGGCGAGGGCTTCCACTCCCGCCGCCTGACCGTGCGCGCCAGCCAGGTCGGGACGGTCTCGCCCGCCCGGCGCGGCCGGTACGGCTACGGCGACCGGCTCGACCTGTCGCTGCGCCTGCTCCGGGACCCGGCCTTCGACGCCCTGGTCACCGGGGAGAGCCCCTTCGAGGACCTGCCCTCGGTGCTGCCTCGGCTGGCCGACGGCTCCCTGCCCGCCCTGTGCCACCGCATCGCCTACACCTGAGACCCGCCTGCGGGTACCGGGGCCCCGGTACCCGACACCCGCGACCTTCGAGGAGCACCCCTTGTTCAGTGTGACCGTCCGCGACCACATGATGGTCGCCCACAGCTTCCGCGGCGAGGTGTTCGGCCCCGCCCAGCGGCTGCACGGCGCCACGTTCGTCGTGGACGCGACCCTGTACCGCCCCGAACTGGACGCCGACGGGATCGTCGTGGACATCGGCCTGGTGACGGGGGAGCTGGCCGCCGTGGTCGCCGGCCTCAACTACCGGAACCTGGACGAGGACCCCGAGTTCGCCGGGGTCAACACCTCGACCGAGTTCCTGGCCAAGGCGGTCGCCGACCGCCTCGTCGACCGGATCGGCGCGGGGGAGCGGGGCCTCACCCGGGTCTCGGTCACGCTGCACGAGTCGCACGTGGCGTGGGCGACCTACGAACGCGACCTGTGAGCACGCCGTTCGTGGTGCCCGCGCCGTCCTCCCCCAGCGGGGGCAACACGTTCGACGCGCGCATCGCCGAGGCGCTGGGGAGGATCGGGCGGCCGGTGCGCCTGGTCGAGGTGCCCGGCGCCTGGCCCCGCCCCGGCACCGGCGCCGAGGCGGACCTGGCCCGGGTCCTGGAGGGGGTGCCGGACGGGGCGGTCGTGCTGTTGGACGGCCTGGTCTCCTGCGGGGTACCCGAGACGGTCCTCCCCCACGCCCGGCGTCTGCGGCTGGTGGTCCTGGTGCACCTTCCCCTGGCCGACGAGTGGGGGCTGCCCGCCGGAGAGGCGGCGGACCTGGACGCGCGGGAGCGCGCGGTCCTGGCGGCGGCCGCGGCCACCGTCGCCACCAGTGCCTGGGCCGCCCGGCGTGTGGGCCGCCACCACGGTCTGGAGGGCGTCGGGTGCGTGGCCCCGGGGACGGACCCCGCGCCGCTCGCGGCCGGGACCGACGGCGCCCGCCGCCTGCTGTGCGTGGCCTCGGTGACCCCGCGCAAGGGGCACGACCTGCTCCTGGAGGCCCTGTCCCGCTTGGAGGGCCTTTCGTGGGAGTGCGTGTGCGTGGGCCCCGGCGACGGGGAGCACGCCGACCGCGTGCGGTCCCGGGCCGAGGGCCTCGGGGTGCGTATGGCGGGGCCGCTCACCGGAGCGGACCTGGACGCGGCCTACTCGACCGCCGACCTGGTGGTCCTGCCCTCCCGAGCGGAGACCTTCGGCATGGTCGTGACCGAGGCGCTGGCGCGCGGGGTCCCGGTGGCGGCCTTCGGTGTGGGCGGCGTTCCCGAGGCGCTGGGACTGGCCCCGGACGGCTCCCTGCCCGGGATCCTCGTCGAACCGGTCGGGGCCGGCCCGCTCTCCCAGGCGCTGCGCCGGTGGTGCACGGATCCGGGGCTGCGGGGGCGGCTGCGCGCCTCGGCCCGCCTGCGGCGGCCGGAGCTGGCGGGCTGGGGCCGGTCGGCGCAGGCGATGGCCGCGGTGCTCGACGGGGCGGCTCGCCCCTGACCGCGTCCGCGCACGCGGAGCGATCCGCGGCCCGACCGGTGCGCGGCCGGTGATTCCCCTACGTGTCTCCGCGGGGCGCGTGATACGTGTCTACCACGCAATATCACTCTGGGTGATCAACCCAATGCCGAAAGGAAGAACCGTGCCCCGCTGCTCCACCGCCGCCACCGCTCTCGCCGCCTGCGCCGCGGCCCTGTCGATCGCCGCCCCCGCCCACGCCGCGGAGGGCACGCTGGCCTTCGAGGTCGTCGACTGGCACGAGGTCGCCATCGTCGAGCACGTCATCACCGACACCGCCCCGGGATCCTGCCACAGCGTGCCGGAGGAGACCCTCTCACCCGAGCGCCACCAGGAGTTCTACAGGTTCACCAACGGAACCGAACTCCCCGTCCTCATCGTCCGCAACTCGTGCGAGGAGTTCGAGGCCGACGGTCGCGCGGAGGCCCTCCGGTACGTCGCACCCGGCGACAGCATCCGGGAACTGCCCGAGCGGACCAAGGCCGTGATCGTCCTGCGCGAGGAAGCGGAGGAGGTTCCGTCGGAGGCCGCCCGCCAGCGTCGGTGACCCCGGTCCCGCACCCTGCCCCGGAACCCGCGTTCCGGCGCATCGGCGGATGCGATCGCACCGCCGCGCGCCCCCGTGCATCTGACCGGTCAGGTCAGATGGACACGGGCGGCCCGCGGCGGCCGCGATACCCGACGGGGAGGCTCGGTGACGGGCACGATGAGGACTTCGGCGTTCACACCGCAGTGGCTGGCGCTGCGCGAGGAGGCGGACGGCAGAGCGCGGTCCGAGCGGGCGGTGGAGGCTGTACGCGGGCACGGCCGGGTGGTCGCCGACCTGGGGTGCGGCACGGGATCGCTCGGCCGTTGGCTGGTGCCGCGCCTGCCCGAGTCGCGGCGCTGGGTGCTGTTCGACCGCGACCCGGAGCTGCTGGACCTGGCGCGGCGGAGCGTGCCCGCCGCCGAGGTCGCCACCCGCACGGGGGAGCTGTCGGAGCTGCGCCCGGCCGATCTGGAGGGCGTGACGCTGGTGGCGGCCTCGGCCCTGCTCGACCTGTTCACCCGCGCCGAGGTGGCGGCGCTGGCCGCAGCCGTCACCGGCGCCGGCTGCCCGGCCCTGCTGACCCTGTCGGTGGCGGGCCGGGTGGAGCTGTCCCCCGCCGACCCGAGGGACGCGGACATCGCCCGGGCCTTCGACGCCCACCAGCGCCGCGGCGGGCGCCTGGGCCCCGACGCCGCGAACGCCACCGCCGAGGTGTTCCGGGGCCTGGGGGCGCGTGTGGAGGAGTTCGCGAGCCCGTGGCGGCTGGGTCCGGAGCAGGCGGCCCTGACCGAGCAGTGGCTGCGCGGGTGGGTGCGGGCCGCCGCCGAACAGGAGCCGGGGCTGCCGGTGCGCGACTACCTGGACCGGCGGCTGGCGGAGTGCGCGCACATGCGCCTGCGCGTCGTGGTCCACCACACCGACCTGGTGGTCCTGCCCGGAGAGGGCACCGCGTGAACCGGAGCGCGTGGCTGCGCGCACTCGCGGGGGCCGCGGTCCTGGCGGCCGTGGCGGCGTGGTTCCCGGCCGGGACGTTCGCCGGGGCGGTCGCCCTCGTGGACGGCCCCGCCCTGCTGGCCGCTCTGGCCGCGGGTGTGTGCACCACCGTGTTGAGCGCGGCGCGCTGGTGGGTGGTGGCGCGCGGCGTCGGCCTGCGGCTGCCGTTCGCGCGCGCGGTCGGCGACTACTACCGCGCCGTGTTCCTCAACGCCGTGCTCCCGGCCGGGGTGCTCGGCGACGCGCACCGGGCGGTGAGCCACGGCCGGTACGCGGGAGACCTGTGGCGAGGGGTGCGCGCGGTGGTACTGGAGCGCGTCGCGGGCCAGGTGGTGCTGATGGCCACCGCCGCCGGTGTGCTGTTCGTCCTGCCCACGGCCCTGTTCGGGCCGGGGCTGCGAGCCGTGGGCGTGTCCGCTGGGGTCGTCGCGGCGGCGGTCCTGACGGGCGCGGCGGTCCTGTTCCTGGGTCGGACCCGCCGGCCGCGCTGGTGGCTCGCGCTGCGGGACACGGCGGCCGACACCAGGGCCGGGGTGGTGGCCAACGCCGTCCCGGTGCTGGCCCTGTCGGTGGCGGCGCTGGCCGGGCACGTGGCCCTGTTCGTGTACGCGGCGTCCCTGTCGGGGGCGGACGCACCGGCGCTCCAGGTGGTCCCGCTGGCGGTGCTGTCGCTGCTGGCGATGAGCCTGCCGGTGAACGTGGGCGGGTGGGGGCCGCGCGAGGCGGTGACCGCCCTGGCCTTCGCCGCGGCGGGCCTGGGCTCTCAGACCGGCGTCACGGTGTCGGTGGTCTACGGCGTGCTGGCTCTGGTGGCGGCGCTGCCCGGGGCGGTGGTGCCGCTCGTGCGGTGGGCGCAGGCCTGGCGGAACCGCGCACGGCCCCGTGAGGTATCGATCGTGGTCAGGGACGCGGATCAGCAGCCCCGAGAGCGGTCAGGTGTCCGGTGAAGGCGGCGGTGAGGGCCTCCAGGAGGCGGCGGCCCTTGTCGGCGGCGGCCAGTGAGGGGCGCCCGACCACGCCGTTGGGGGTGTAGGGCGCCAGCCCCCGGGTGGGCATGTGGTCGCGGGGGCCGCTGACGTGGTCGGCTCCGTCCCAGCCGGGCCGCACGAGGTCGGGGCGGGTGTGCAGCAGGACCGACGTCTCCAGTTCTCCGGCGTGCATGTCGGTGTCGTTGTCGGTGGCCATCCCGGCCTCGCGCCGGGCCGCCTCCCACTCGTGGCCCTGGGGGAAGAGCGCCATGGCCCCGCCGGAGGCCTGGACGGTGTTGGCCAGCACGTGGTTGCCGCCGTGCCCGTTGACCAGGACGAGCGGCGTCCCCCGCAGGGAGGCCGCGATGTCGGTGACGACGGCGTGCAGGGTGGGCGCGGAGATGCTGACGGTGCCCGGCCAAGCGGCGTGCTCGTGGGAGCAGGAGACGGTGACCGGCGGCAGGAGGCGGAGCCGGTGGGCCCGGGCGAGCTCCCGGGCCAGGACGCACGCGATGACGGTGTCGGTCACCAGCGGCAGGTGGGGGCCGTGCTGTTCCAGACTGCCGACCGGCAGGAGCGCGGCGGGGGCGCCGTGCTCACCCTCCTCAGCGGTGGTGGTCAGGGGCAGCAGGGAGAGCGTGGGGTCGTCCATGGGCCCAGTATCGCCGCCGCCGCTCCACGCGTTCCGGGAGGGGCGGGCCCGGGGCGCGGCGGCACGCCGGAGCGGGCAGGATGGGACACGTCCCGGGGGAACCGGGATCCATCACGACCGGGACGGGAGACGCCAGCGTGGACGCCGTACTCTTCGACATGTTCGGAGTCATCGCCAGGGACCAGTCGGAGGAGGGCCGCACCGCCCTGGAACGGGCCGTGGGTGCGCCGCCAAAGGAGTTCTGGGCGGCGTACTGGCATCCGCGCCAGGCCTACGACCGCGGCGACACCGACGGCGCCGGGTACTGGAGGCGCGTCGGGGAGCGGCTGGGGACGGAGTTCGACGAGCGGCTGGTGCGGCGGCTGATCGCCCTCGATCTGGAGAGCTGGCGCCGCGTCGACGAGGAGATGGTGGACTACGTCTCCTCCCTGTCCGGGCAGGGGGTGCGGCTGGGGCTGCTGTCCAACATCCCCTTCGAACTGGCCGACTACTTCGGCGAGCACCACCGGCGGGTGCTGGACCTGTTCCCCGTCCTGGGCCTGTCCTGCCGGATCAACCGGGCCAAGCCGGAGCCCGCCGCGTTCGCGTGGGCGCTGGAGCGCCTGGGGGTGCCGGCCGGGCGGGTGCTGTTCGTCGACGACCGGCGGTCCAACGTCGACGCCGCCACCGCCCTGGGCCTCCAGGGGCACCGGTTCACCTCGCTGGACGCGCTGCGCGAGCGCGTCGCCGGGCACTGAGCGGCGGCTTCCCGCGTGTTCTCCCGGATGGTGTGGACAAGCGGAAACGCGAATGCTACTCATGAGTAACACACCACGTTCCGAACCGAGGAGCCCCCACCCATGTCCGACTTCTCCCTCGAACTCTCCGACGACCTCAGCACCATGCGGGAGTGGGTCCACGGGTTCGCCGCCGACGTCATCCGCCCCGCGGCCGCCGAGTGGGACGAGCGCGAGGAGACCCCCTGGCCGGTCATCCAGGAGGCCGCCAAGATCGGCCTGTACTCCCTCGACTTCTTCGCCACCCAGGGCCTGGAGCCGACCGGGCTGGGCATGTCCGTGGCCATCGAGGAGCTGTTCTGGGGCGACCCCGGCATCGGCCTGTCCATCATGGGCACCGGCCTGGCCGCGGCGTCCCTGAGCCACACCGGTACCCCCGAGCAGGTCGGCGAGTGGGCCCCGCAGATGTTCGGCACCCCCGACGACGTCAAGGTCGCCGCGTTCTGCGCCTCCGAACCCGACGCCGGGTCCGACGTCTCCGCCATCCGCACCCGCGCCGTCTACGACCAGGCCAAGGACGAGTGGGTGCTCGACGGAACCAAGACCTGGGCCACCAACGGCGGCATCGCCGACGTGCACATCGTGGTCGCCAGCGTCCACCCCGAACTCGGCTCGCGCGGCCAGGCCTCCTTCATCGTCCCCGCCGCCACACCGGGTCTGTCCCAGGGCCAGAAGTTCGCCAAGCACGGCATCCGCGCCTCCCACACCGCCGAGGTCGTCCTCGACGGCGTGCGCGTCCCCGGCAGCCACCTCATCGGCGGCAAGGAGCGGTTCGACGAGCGCGTCGCCCGCACCCGCGAGGGCAAGAGCTCCAAGGGCCAGGCCGCGATGAAGACCTTCGAGGCCACCCGCCCCACGGTCGGGGCGATGGCGGTGGGCACCGCCCGCGCCGCCTACGAGCACGCCCTGGAGTACACCGGCCAGCGCGAGCAGTTCGGCCGCCCCCTGGCCGACCACCAGGCCGTGGCCTTCCTGCTCGCGGAGATGGCCACCCGCATCGACGCAGCCCGCCTGCTGGTGTGGCGCGCCGCGTGGATGGCCCGCAACGGCAAGCCCTTCACCAGCGCCGAGGGGTCCATGAGCAAGCTCTACGCCAGCGAGACGGCCACCTTCGTCACCCAGAACGCCCTGCGCCTGCTGGGGGGCAACGGCTACACCCGCGAGTACCCGGTCGAGCGCTGGCACCGCGACGCCACCATCTTCACCATCTTCGAGGGCGCCAGCGAGGTGCAGAAGCTCATCATCGGCCGCACCGTCACCGGCCAGCCGCTGCGCTGAGGTTTTGGCAGTTCAGAGGACTGGAAGCGAACATGTGATCCATACCCCCGGGCCCGGCGGCGGGGCCAGGCGACGCCGGTTCGTTTACCGGTTCTTACCGGGATCATCCGGGATTGCGCGGACGACTGTTTCCGAACCTGTTTCCGGCGGAAACAGATGCGCCCCCTGGGCTGACCCGGGCCTGCCCCGGCCCGGGTCAGCCCACCCACTGGAAAACCACCCCGGCCAAGACCGCCCCCAGCACCGCCCCGGCCACCGTCTGGGCCGGTGTGTGGTCCCGCAGCCGCACCCTCGACCACGCCACCAACGCGACCACCGGCACCGTGACCGCCATGAACAGCCCGTAGGTCAACATCAGGATCACGGCCACACCACCGGCCACCGCCGTGTGCACGGAGATCTTCCACCGGGCGGCGACCGTGATGCCGAGGGTGGCGAACAGCGTCACCAGCATCGCGGCGACCAGAGCGAACAACGGCCCGGGCGCCCCCAGAACGGCCAGAGCCGCAATACCCGCCACGACGCAGGCGATGATGATCAGAAGGGGGACGAGCCGCTGTCTGCGATCCCCCACATGGTGGTCGGTCCACCAGCCCGCACGGGCACCGGCGATGAGGATGCCGTAGGGCACGATGCCGCAGAACAGCGCGGCCAGCAGCCCCCAGCCGAGCCCGACGAGTCCCGGGGCGGCGTACCAGCCCACCGCGACGAGGATGACCACCACCAGGATGCCCGGGGCGCACACCTCGGTGACCAGACGCGCCACCCTGCTACCGGTGATGGGTGCTGGTGTCGTTGTCGTCATCGGCTGGTCTCCTGAAGTCGGGTGGCGGGCAGCGGGAAAGAATCGGCAAGGGTCCGGACCGGCCGGGACCGGTAGGCGCGGGCGATCCGGCGCAGCCTGCGCACCTCGTGGGTGAGCCATTCTTCGCCTGCGCCATCCTCTGCCGGGGGCGCTGCACCGGCAACGTCGGCCCGGGGTGTGCCTCCCTTTTTGGCGCGCAGGGCGACACGCCACCGGCACGCCTCGATGAACGCTTCGGTGTCTTCTGCGGACAGGCCGTGTGCGGCTTTGGCGGCAGCTTCGTCGACGCCGGGTTGCATGTGGCCGTGCAGGGCAAGTACGCCGTCTTCGATCTCGACGACGCACCGGTACAGGAAGAACCGTGTGCTCCTACCCCAGCGGGACGAGAATGCCCTGGTCAACACTACGTCAGGACTGTTTCGGCTGGTTTCTCTCCACAGCGGGTAGAGGGCGGCCAGGGAGCGCAAGTCCCGGAGTTGGCAGGCGGCAGCGCCAACGAACGGCGCCGGGAAGGTGGTTCCCACCACAACGAAGAGGAGGGAGAGGTTGAGGAGCGCGGAGTTGAGGGCCGCAGTGGCGTCCGGGCTGAACGGGGCACCCGGCCCTCCGGGGAAGCTGCCGACCATGAACGCAAGCTTGTTCGCCACATAGCCGAGACCGATGGTGGTTCCGGCCCCGCTCAAGGTGAGCCCGACCTGGAGCCGCCACGCCGACTCCGAGCCCGCACGGTGCGCCTGCCGGAAGAACAACAGGCTGGCGAGGGTGAGCATCGTGCCCAGGTGGGTGAGCCAGGCCGCCCAGTAGATGAGGGCGGGGACGCTGCCGCCCACTCCGAGCGCGAAGTCGCCGTCTTCGGCGCGGGGCACGAACGGCAGCGCGGCCAGCATGACCGTGACCATGAGAGCGGTGAACGCATACCGCTGGTGTCGGGACCGTCGCCTGTTGGTGGCGGGGCCGATCATCCGTGCGACGAACTCTAGGACGGCTGCTGTCATGACGGCCCCAGCAAGGTGTTTGGGGACGGTCAGCAGCAGGACCAGGTCGAGGCCGCGCAGGAGCGTCTCGGTTTGGGGGGCGCGGACGGTGGTGACGATCGCGAGGAAGAAGAACGCGATGACGAGGGGGCGCTGGTTGGGGTGGTGGAGTGCTTTGGGGGCACGCCAGACGACCACTGCCCACAGGAGTAGAGGGACCAGCAGGGCGGTCATATTCGGGGCTCCTCTTCTTTCCCGCTGAGGGTTCTCTGGAGGCGGCGCAGGGGTCCGTGGGGGGTGGGTGGTGGGGGGAGGCTGTCGATCTGCTGGCCGAGGATGGTGGCGGTCATCTCGGCCTGCTGTTCTTCGACGCTGTCGTAGCGTGCGCGTTTGCGGAGCAGCATCCGGCGGACGGCGCTTGGTGGGAGGCTGGGGAACAGCTCGGTGAGGGCCTGATCATTGCTGAGGAGTGTGTGGCCCCAGATCATGTGGGCGAGTTCGTGGAGGATGATGTGGCGCTGGTGTGCTCTGGAGGTGAGGTCGGCGTAGAAGATGTGGTCGGTGTTTTCGCTCGCAACCCACGCCCCGCATAGTTTGCTTCTGTAGGCGTTCCAGGGGTGGAGTTGGATTCGCCTGCCGTTTTTGTTTTCTAGGCGCTCCAGGAGTTCCGGAAGGGATTTCGGTTCATCTTTTTCGAGATGGAGGGATTCCAGCTTCTCCATGCATTGGAGGTAAAGATCCCTGTTTGCCACCGTGCGGCCGGACAATAGCCGATGCCTTCGGAGGCGAAACATTACAGAAACCCCTTCGTGTGGTGGCAATATTCAGCGACAAGGGTCTTCTACCCCTTGAAGTTTTCGACACCCAGACAGCTTGACCGGCGCCGAGGGGACGATCTGAAGCCAGAGACACCCCCTGTGAGACTGACTCTCTGCCCACATCATGGCAGTTCAGAATGGGTGCACGAGTCACGGGAGGAGTGACGTTCAACTCAATGGTCAAGGTTTCATGTACCGCTTGTCTCGATGGCATTCCATGTCGGGAAAGTTTTTCAACCCCACCCAGAAGCAAGCGTCGAACCACTTCAACTACAGACAGGAACCTGAAATCTACCGACTGGTAGTAACTTCATCATTAAGCCACACCCACTACTCGGCGTACTCCTGTTCTGCAAGCTGAACCACACCTCGAACACAACCCGACCCGTCCCCCGCCAACACCCGCACCCCGCTGATAGCCTCCGCACTCTTCACCACCGAGAAGGGACCCTCGCATGGAGCCACTGCCGGAACGCCCGCTGACCCTGACCGAGATCCAGGAGTACGTGGCGCAGATGGAGATCGAACGGGGCTTCTCCGACAGCACCCTCATCGAACAGGCCCTCAAACTGGCGGAGGAGACCGGGGAGGTGTGCAAGGCGGTACGCAAACGTGCCTCGCTCAGTGTGGACCCAATCAGCACGGTCGGCGCTCTGGGCGAGGAGCTGGCCGACGTGCTCATCTACCTCGCCTCACTCGCCAACCGCGAAGGCATCGACCTGAACCGTGCACTGCGGGACAAAGAACAGGTCAACGCCACCCGCACCTGGAACTGACCCCGACCATCGCCTCCGACCGTCCTGACGCTCTCGTGGACAGCGATCACGCGGCCTCAAACGTGACCGGAACCGTCCGGGGCTCCGAAGAAGGCCCCGGCACAAGACCACTCCCCCGCCCCCGGCTCAGGCCATGAGGGTGCGCACCGCCCGGTCGTACACCGCCTGCACGATCGGGAGGGTGTCGATTCGCACCCGCTCGTCGGTGGCGTGCAGCCCCTCGTAGACCGGACCGAACCCCGCCGTGGCCG
>NZ_JBHMIV010000036.1:0-55034 GCF_048060475.1 Nocardiopsis sp. LOL_012
CGGGGCGAGGGAAGGGATATGCATATCGTATCCGCAGCGCCCTCCGATGAATATGCACGCGTGCATAAAGCATATATGAGCAAACATGGACTTAGAGCGTGTTTGAGAAGGGTCAGGAAATGAGGTCCTGACCCGTCCACGCCTGCTGACGAACGGCGTCTCGTCCTCGTGCGAGACGGCGGGCCATCTGGCTGATCGCGGCCCAGCGCACCATCGCCTCGGACACCGCCGGGTCGCGCCCGTAGTCCCTGGCCAGACGCCGGTGGGAGGTCAACCACGCCAGCGAGCGCTCGACCACCCACCTGCGCGGGATCACCGCGAACCCCACCTGGCCGGGAGCCTTGCGCACGATATGCACGGTCGTGGACACGAACCTCTCGGCCCAGGCCACCAGCTTTCCAGCGAACCCCGCGTCAGCGAACACGAACCGCACCGGCGTGCACAGGTACAGGCTCAACAACGTGGTCCTGGCCCCGTCACGATCTCGGACGGAGGCAGCCATCACGCACACCACCAGCAACAGCCCCAGGGTGTCGGTGACGATGAACCTCTTGCGGCCGTTGACCTTCTTGCCCGCGTCATAGCCCCTGGTCTGCTGGCCGACGGTGTCGGCGCCCTTCGTGCTCTGGGAGTCGATGATCCCGGCCGAGGGCTCGCCCCCGCGTCCTTGCGCGGTGCGCAGCCGGCGGCGCAGCACGGCCATGACCTGCTCGGTGACCTTGGCTTCCTCCCAACGGGAGAAGTACCAGTACACGGTCTGCCAGGGCGGGAAGTCCACAGGCAGGTGCCGCCAGGAGCAGCCGGTGCGCACCACGTACAAGATCGCGTCCACTACATCGCGGCGGGGGTGCTTCTCGGGTCGGCCGCCGGTGTTGGCCGGCGGGAGCAGGGGTTCGATCAGGACCCACTGGTCATCGGTCAGGTCAGAGGGGTAGGTCGGGCGTCGCGGCATGGGGGTCATGCTCGCGGCCTGACGACACCAGCGTGGGCGAAGTGCCCGGACCGTTACCGCTTCTCAAACACGCTCTGAGGTGAGGCGGTGTCCGGTCTGAACCGGGTTTTTGCGGCGCACCCGGAAGAATCCGAACCTGCGGCCATCGGATGAGAAGTGTGAAAATTTACTATTTCCATTATTTCACCCTTCTCTCGGGAGTATTGAAAAAACCAGGTGGCCTGGTGTTAGCGATGCCGTGGGGTCGGGGTATGGGTTCTGCTGGTGCGGCATATCCGCAGTTTCAAAAACGGACAAACCGATAACTGGAGGATTTATGACCCAGAGCAAGATGGATACGGCGAGCGACGCGGAAATCGGCCTGCTCGGCCTTCAGATTCCCGAGATCGGCCTCGACCGATTCTACAGCGGAGTACCTGTCCAGGCACCCTCGGAGCCCACATGGCAGGCCCGAAAGGCCACCGTCATCGACCACAAGATGATGGTGGTCAAGGACTCCGGACTCAACGCAGACCAGCAAAGCGATGTCGACCTGTCCCAGTTGCTCGCGCAGTTGAATTCGGACAAACTCTTCAGCCAGGAAAGCCAGATGCCGAAGTGGTTCGAAAACTACGAGAAAGTCCTCGGCAAGTACTGCTTCTGGACCATACATGGCATGGAATTCCAGAAGTACGAGACTTCTGATTCCACCTTCTCACTGGACAAGGTCGCCATTCAGACTCTGATGAACATCCTGTCCGATGTTCCCAAGGCCACGATCGAGAACCTTGTGAAGGGCGCGATCGACAAGATCAAGGGACTGGCGGAGAAGGGCGACCCGGATGCCAATCTCTTTGGCAGAGGTCACTCCGGGGCCCATGGCGCCAAGTGCATGATCGGCTATGCCTACCCCGGCCAGTCCGGTCCGCGGATCAAGCTCGCGGCCTTCCACTTCAAGATCCAGGAGGACATCACCAACCTGCTTGCCTTCAAGGTTCGCTCACGGGACACCGAGGTGTGGTACGCCACCGCCGAAATGGAGCAGTCCACGAGTACGTACACCACGATCCAGCCCGGCTCGGGCAAGTCCCAGCGGCAGTTGGTGAAGGAGAAGGTCCTCGGGAACGCCGGGAACGGGTTGCAGGAGCTGGATATCTGACACCCCCGGTGCGGCGCTTCGGCGCCGCACCGGCCCTGGCCCATCGGCCGCACCGACTCCGGAGGATGGAATGCGGACGCAGCAGAACGGATACGCGGACACCACGGGGGCCGGACTCGCCGTCATCAGGAGAAACGGAGCGCTCGTGCGCACCCCGCCCCTGATGGAACGGCCGCCCGACCGCGTGGACGTGGACGAGACCCTGCTGTACGCGCAGGTGTCCGCGGACACGCGCACGAGTGTGTTCGACGACCCGCGCCAGTGGTTCGAGGACCACAGCCAGTACCTGGACAACACCGGTTGGGAGTACGTCAAGGGGGGATCGAACTGGGACACCCCGAAGGGCGTGCTCGCCGTCGACGGGATCATTCGGGAGCGGTTTGCGGCGATTCCCGCATCCACACCGCAGATGCGTTCCCTGGTCGACCGCGCCCTGACCCGGCTTCGGCGGGCGGAGGCCGACGGCGTCTCCGCGGCCGCGGGGCTGGGGACCAACGGCCGGCACAGCGGCCGGGGATGTTTCTATCTCGTCCATGTGGACTACGAGCCGAAGGGGCCTCTCTTCCACATGGTGAACTTCTGGTACGACACCCAGGAGCACGTCACCAATGCCCTGTTCCACAGGGTCGAGCACGTCACCCTGTTGTCCACGTCCTACGGCATCCGCCGCCTCGACGCCCGCGAATACGACCTCCAACGCGAGCGCGTACAGCGCCAGTTGCATGAGAACGCCGAACAAGGTGTGAAGGAACTCGACCTGTAGCGGTACTCACAGAACGGAACGAAGAACATGTCGGAGACCTCACGGGGCGCGGCCGTGCCCCGTACGGCCGAGGAGTCAGTCCGTGTACCAGGGCCCCGGCCGACGCCGGTGACGGCCTTCGCCCTACTCCTGGACAGGGTGCTCCTCGTGCGGGAGCCGGACGTCACCACCCAACAGTGGGAGGACACACAGAACTGCGTCATGCTCGCCGTGCGGGCCGCGGAGAAGAAGAACCCCGCCCCGGTGTCCGCGCAGGCATGGGGGGAGGACCTCGGTTCCATCCTGTCCCGGCTCTGCCTGTGGAAGAAGCAGGAGAACTTCAGCTTTTCGAAGCTCACGGGTGCTTTGCCCGTCATCCTCGTCGGTGACGTGCTCAGGCACCTCTTCCAGCTCACGGACCGGGATGCGATGCCCCGGTGGTTGGATGCGCTGTTCGACCCGTCCGGTGCCGCCTCGGAGGAGGCGTTCGGGGCCGGAAGCGTCCTGCTCGGACGTGTCACCAGCGGCCGGTCGGGACCCGCCATGGAGTTGCGCGCCTTGCTCGCCGACCCCGCACCCAGGCAGAACATGCTGTTCGTACCTGTCTCCCCGAGCGAGCACACGGTCTGCTCGGGCGTTGCGAGATTCGAACACATGACCAAGGAGTACGCAGAGCAGCGTTCTGGTGGTTCGCTCCGGGAACAGGTCAAGACCAAGCTCGGCGAGGACGCGGTCCAGCTCACCGGTTGACCGGTGTCCCGAAGCCTGGCGGGGCCGCGCCGCGGTTCCGCCCGCCCGGACCGGTAGGGCCGGTCGCGCCGGGGTCGGCGGCGTGCGGGACCGGCCCTACCGGTGCTCAGACCTCGGGCGCCGGGGGCGGCGGGGTCCAGCGCCGGACGCGGGGGGCGTGGGAGGGGACGCCGTACTCGTCCTTGAGCCGTTCGGGAATGGCGTAGTGCATGACCCGGCCGCGGGTGAGGGAGCTCAGCTCCAGGTGGGTGGTGACGTAGCCGAGGCGGTCCAGGGCCCACGCGCCCAGCGGGGAGCCGTCCTCGACCCGTTCGAGGATCCCGAGCAGGGCAGGAGAGGCCCTGACGGCCCTGTCCCAGACGCTGCGCGGAACCTGGAGCCAGTCGGCGCAAGTGTCGCCGATGAGATAGCGGATGAGGGCGGCGACCACCGGGTCGAGGAGGGTTCCGGGCACGACCCCCTCGTAGAGGTCGATGAGCTGCCGGGTCAGCCGCGCCCCCTCCTCGGAGGGGCCCATGTAACGGGTCATGTACAGGTCGGAGAACTCGCGGGCGCCGGCCACGTCGGGCGGAGCGTGTTCGGTGCTGACGCCGAGCATGGCGCCGACGATGCGCCAGGCGTAGTAATAGGACTCCGCGCCCTCGACCGACATGTGCACGCCCAGCCGGTGCAGGGCGTCCAGGACCTGGATGGAGAAGATCATCTGCCCGCCGATCATGTCCTCCTGACAGATCGGTGTGCCGAACGCGTCCGTGTCCCAGCGGCCCTCACGGCGCATGTGGTAGCGGATGGAGGCGTGCAGCAGGCGCACCTTCTGCGCCGCGGGGACGAACCGGCCCCCCGCCTCGAACGCGTCGGGCTGCATCAGGTAGACGGTGAACTGCCCGGTCTCGGCCATGCGCCGCGAGGGGTACTCCAGGGCGTGGGTGGCGCTGAGCAGCCTGGCCACGTGCGGGATGACGTAGCAGGCGGGCATCGCGGAGAAGGCCAGGGCGGTGGAGATGTGCACGTTGTTGTCGATGAAGAACAGGCGGGCCCTCTCCATCTCGTCCCAGTCGACCCAGGAGGGCGGCGCTGCCGTGACGTGCAGGTACTCGCGGGCGACGTCGGGCAACCCTTCGGGCAGGTCCTGTCCGGCGGTGGAGAAGTAGCGCATGAGGGTGTTGAACTTGCCGACCTCCCCGCGTTCGAAGAGCGTCTCTACCGTCGCGTCGGCGAGTTCGTCCCCCATGAGCCGCAGCGCGTTCATGGACTCCGGCGTGTAGGACATGGGGTCCCTTTCTGGGGTCAGGAGCGGCGGGCCGCAGCCGAGGCCACCATCTGGGTCAGAGCGGTGGCGGCTCCGTCCGGCAGGTCGACGCGGGCGAGGGCGGAGGTCGCGGCCCGGACGCGCTGGTTGATCATCTCCTCGACGTGCTCGGGCGCCCCGGTGCGCCGCATGATCGACCGCACCCTGGACAGGCCCTCGGCGTCCAGGCCGCGGCGGCCGAGCAGACCGCGCAGCTCCCGGCGCTCGGCCGGTGTGGCGGCCGACCAGGTCTCGGCGAGCAGGACGGTGGGCCGGTTGCCCCGGACGTCGTCCAGGTTCGACTTGCCCGTGTGCTCCGGGTCGCCGAACAGCCCCAGCAGGTCGTCACGCAGTTGGAAGGCCTCGCCCAGGGGAAGCCCGTAGGCGGTGAAGGCCTCCATCATCGGCCCCGGGGCGCCCGCCAGTGCCCCGCCGATGCTCAGGGGGTACTCGACCGTGTACTTGGCCGTCTTGTACCGGATCACCTGGAGCGAGCGGCCGGTGTCGGGCGGGGAACCGGTGCGCAGGACCTCCAAGCACTCCCCGGCGATCAGCTCCCGGGCCATGACCAGCCACAGTTCACGGGCGCGTGACAGGTAGGCCGAGGGCAGGCCGCAGCACAGGAACAGCTCCGCGGCCCACGACATGAGCAGGTCCCCGGTCAGCAGGGCCAGGGCGCGGCTCCCGGCGTGGGGCCTGGCCCTGTCGGTGAACGCCGCGCGCAGGGCGACGTGGGCGCTCGGCACGCCGTGCCGCATCGGGCTCTCGTCGATGAGGTCGTCGTGGACGACAGCCGCGGCGTGCACCAGTTCCATCGCGGCGGCGGCCCTGACCAGAGCGTCGCTGTCCGGCTGCCCGGCCGCGCGCCACCCCCAGTAGCAGAACGACGCGCGCAGGCGCTTGCCCCCGGTCACCACCACGTGCAGTTGCTCGGCCACCGGCAGCAGGTCGGCGTCGATGGCCACGAGCCGGTCCGTCTCCCGGCGCGCGAACTCCCGCAGCTCCGCGTCCACCCGTGTCCGGAGCAGGACCTGCTCCTCGGTCTCAGTCATCGCTCTGGCCGGGAGGGGAGGCGGCGCAGGCTCGCCGGGCGAGCAGTTCCATATGGGACTCTGCGGTCGGAGCGCACCGTCGCAGCGCCAGCTCGCCGCGCTGGCTCAGTTCCCGTCGGCCGTCCCGAGCCAGCTCGCTCAGGTCCGACCGGCCCAGCAGTGACCGCGCTCCCCGCAGGGCCGCGCCGATCCCGTCGTACGCCAGGTCGGCCACCCCGGCCGCGAGCAGCAACGGCTCGCTCATGCGGTCGGTGTCCGCACCGTCACCGGTGTGCGCCACGGCGTATCACCCCATTCCCGGTTGGCACGAAAAGGACCGCGGCCGGAAACGGGCGGTGCTTCCGGATGCCCTATCCAGCGGCTGAATATCCGCTGTGGCCCTCTGTCGAGTGATCATCTTCGGTCAACGCCGTTTTTGTCAACTCAATGGTGTGATCTGGTTCGGTTTGGTGAGGCTTGAATGAGAGAGGCGATCGGAGCAAACGGACAAAGCAGATGAAAAATCGCTTCCGGCAAGGGAATTTCCCGTGTCCCCTCAGGTGAAGGGCGCCTGTCTGTTCGGAGTTCGGGTCGGTTCGAATGCCGGAGAAGGGAAGCCCGAAACGTCGTCGGTTGGCCCATTTCTGGTCGGGGGAACTCGAATTCGGGTAGGTGGGCGCGGGGGCCTCGGTCTTTTCCGGAGCCGCCTCCCGGGTTTGCGGAGATTGCTTTGTCTCGCATGGAAGAAAAAAGCATTATAGGTGAGTTGGGTTTTTTGTCGTTTTCATGGTCTTTCCGGGTGAAGATCCCCGGTGTGCCCCGGACGGCCTCGGGGATGCTGGACATCCCCAGCCCTGCCAGCAGCGGGACGGCCAGGTTGCGCAGCATCGCCATGTTCTGCGGACCGTGCCCGGTACGCACCCGGGAGGCGTCCTCACCGAAGCTCACGTCCCGCACATGGTGCAGCGCTTCGATCCGCCAGTGCCCGCGCGCCAGGCCCGCCAACCGCTCCGGGCCGGCCTGCTCCGCGCTCAGGCTCGTGACCACGTAGGCGTAGGTGCGCCGCACCTTCCCCGTGGCCGACTCCTTGACCCACCGGTGCACCCGCAGCACCTGCTTCGCGTGGCCGAAAGCGATCCCGGGGGCGGTGAGCACCTTGACGGTGCGCGTCTCGGCCCGGCCGTGGCCTCGCCCGGACTCAGGGAACAGGGTGGGCGCCTGCCCCCACGGCAATGCTTTGACCTGGGCGAACAGAGTGGGCTGGTTCCGCTTCACGGTGAGGACGTAGTGGGCCTTGCGCTTGTTCACCAGGTGCTCGGCGGTGTCGGTCCGGGTGTGCAGCGCATCGGCCGAGATCACGCTGCCTTCGAGGTCCAGGCCTTCGAGGAGCGCGGCGAGGGCGTCGATCTCGCTGGTCTTGTCCGCCACGCGCACCTGGGCTGCCCGGGCTTCCCGAGGCCGCGTGGATCAACGAACCAGAGGAGCTGGACACCGCACCTGCCGCACAGCACGGCGCTGACCTGCGCGAAGCGGCCTGACGATCACTTACCCCTGTCCGATTCGACTTGACACACTCCGGATCCATCTCGGCTCCTTCAATGCTCTGGGCTCCACGCAAGGCGGCGCGGGCTGCCTCCCGGGAAGCGAACCCGCCACGGCGCACCCGGCACCGCTCCCCCGGCAGACGCCCCAGCCGCAGGTTTCGGCATAAATTGTCGGACGGGTGCGGAATGATGGGAGGCGTGGAGACCTTCAAGCGGACGCCCATGCAACTGTTCAACTTGCCGCAGCACTTCGTGATCCCGCTGTTCCAGCGCCCCTACGTCTGGAAGGAGGATGAGCAGTGGGAGCCGCTATGGAAGGACATCCGGCGCATCGCCGAACTCCGGATCGACGAGCCCCATCTGAGCGCCACTCACTTCCTCGGCGCGGTGGTCATCCAGTCCCATGAAGCTCAGAGCAAGCGGCTGACGACGTGGAACGTGATCGACGGCCAACAGCGGCTGACGACCTTGCAGATCTTCGCGGACGCCACGTGCGCGCTCCTGGCGCAGTCGGGCAACGAGCGGCTCGCTGGTCAGCTCGAACGGCTCACCCACAACGACGATGTCTATGTCGATGATGGCGACATCCAGCTCAAGGTGCGCCACCTCAACAAGGACCAGGCAGCGTTCGACGAAGTGATGTCGGCCGAGCCGCCGGTCGACCACACCGATCTGGCCCACGCGGACTCCCAGATCGTCGCCGCACACGCCTACTTCTCCACGGTCGTCGAACAGTGGCTCGGCCCACCCGATTCGGACGAGTACACCGTCAAGGCCAAGAAGCTCACCGACGTACTGCTGGACGGCCTTCAGCTGGTCTCCATCGAGTTGGAGGCCTCGGAGAACTCCCAGGAGATCTTCGAGACGCTCAACGCTCGCGGCACCCCGCTCACCGCAGCCGACCTTGTGCGCAACTTCGTGTTCCAGCGCCTTGAAGCCGAAGGCGGCGACACGAAGAAGGCCTACCGGGAGGACTGGCCGTTCGAGACCAGGTTCTGGATGAAGGAGGTCAGCGTCGGGCGTAACTTCATCAGCCGCAGCTCGCTGTTCCTCAACCAGTGGCTGGTGTCGCGCACCGGTGAGGAAATCAGCCCGCAGGCAACGTTCAGCCGATTCAAGTCCTACGTCGAGCTCGACTCCGGTCACAAGATGGCCGACTTGCTGCCTGTGATCGAACAGCAGGCACAGCAATACGAGGCCTGGACCGAAGCCGCAGCCCGTCACGGAGGAAGCCTCGACTCCGCGGAGATGGCGGTGTACCGGATGCAGGCCAGCGGCGTCGAGGTGCTCAAGCCGCTGCTCATCTGGCTGCACGAGCCGGGTCGAGACCTTCCACAGGAGTCCGTCGACCAGATCATCCGGGTGGCCGAGAGCTGGGTCGTACGTCGCCAGCTTCTTCGCCTGTCCGGGAGCGATCTGGGGCGCATCGTCGCGGACCTCATCGCCGCGAACTCCACCGTGCCCGCCGACGAACTCGTGGAACGCGTCACTGGACACCTTGCTCGACTGAACGTCACGAGCACCTATTGGCCCGGCGATGAGGAAGTTCGCACGACGCTCACCACGGAATCCGCATATTCACGGTTCCCGCGGGGGCGGCTCCGCATGATCCTCGAAGCGGTTGAGGACCTCTACCGGGCGGAGACGGACCAGCCACAGATCGAGCGGAAGGGCTATCCGATCGAGCACCTGCTTCCACGGAAGTGGCACGACACCTGGGCCGTACAGGCGCCGGAGGACATCGAGGAGCGGCAACGGCGCGTCCACCGGCTGGGCAACCTGACGCTTCTGACGAAGTCGCTCAACTCGAAGGTGTCCAACGGACCGTGGTCAGCGAAGCGATCGGCGCTGATGGACCACAACACGATCACGCTCACGGGCCGGGTGATCAAGCGAACCGAGCACCATGCCTGGGACGAAGAGTTGATCGACGAGCGGACGACGGAGCTGATCGATCGGATCCTCCAGGTGTGGCCTGTCCCGGAGGGCCATCACGGCAAGGTGGTCGACCCGCAGGCGAAGGCCGGTGACTGGGTCGAGTTGAAGCACCTCATCGAGGCAGGGCTTCTTGCTCCCGGCGACAGGCTGGTGGCAACGCACCGGGACTTCAAGGGCAGGGAAGCCACCCTGACCGCTGATGGTGCCATCGAACTGGCAGGCAAGCGCTACAGGTCACCGTCGGCCGCCGGACACGCATTGCGCAAGAAGGCCACGAACGGGTGGTACTTCTGGTCCGTGGCGGACGGCCGCCGATTGAGGGACGTTCGCACACAGTTCCAGAACTCCATGCCGGCAGACGAAGGTTGAACTTCTAATCCGATGGCCGCAGGTTCGAATCCTGTCGAGTGCGCCGCGAACCCCCAGCTCATACGGGGCGCGCACACTCATCTTCGAGGAGCCACCGCACTGATGGGACCAGGGTGGGACCGAGATGGGACCAGCCTCCCTTTCGCCCTTCGAGCCCACCCCCGCTAATACGACCTGTCGGAATCACGGAACACCAGCCACGCGGTCCGCTCCGCCGCAGGGCTCGTTCAAGTTCCCGGATCACGTAGTTCACCCGATTTGACCTGGAACGATACACACAAAAGCAGGCACGGAACCCGAGATCGTGAAGGTGTCTAAGCCACATGATCACGAAGGTTTGCCGTGCCTGCCCGCCCATCCTCCCGATCCCGGCCGTGCTCGCCGAACTCGACCCCTGGACCCCGAGTCCATCACCGACCTACGCCCCTACCTGGACACCGTTCCCGACCCACGCTCCCCACGCGGACGCGGGCACCCCCTGACCCGCATCCTGCTCATCTGTACGTGCGCCACCAGCTCCGGCGCCGAGAGCATCGACGAACTCGCCGAGTGGGGCCAACGCGCACACCCCAGCGTCCTGGACGTACTCGGAGCACGACACCACCCCCTGGCCTGGCGCCGCTCCCCCTCCGCACCCACCATCGACCGTGTTCTGGCACACATCGACGGCAACGCGCTCGATGCCGCCATCGGTGCCTACCTCGCCGACCAACACCAGGCCACCGCTGAGGCGACCGAGGGTGAGGACACCCCGAGGCCGAGGCGGCCCGCGATCGCCCTGGACGGCAAAGCACTCAAGGGCTCAGCCCGCCTGGGGCAACGCTGCCGCCACCTGCTTTCCGCTATCACCCACCACCGCCCCGTCACCCTCGCCCAGGCCGAGGTGGGCGCCAAGACCAATGAGACCCGGCGTTTTCGGCCCCTGTTGCGCGACTTGGACCTGGTCGGGACTGTGGTGACCTTCGATGCCCTGCACACGGTCAAGGACCACCTGAGCTGGCTCGTGGGCACCAAGAAGGCCCCCTACATCGCGGTGATCAAGACCAACCAGCCCCTCGCCCACCAGCAGATCTCGGCTCTACCCTGGTCACAGGTGGCCATCGCCCACACCCGATCCGAGACCGGGCACGGACGAGTCGAGTCCCGCTCGATCAAGGTCATGGCCATCGCTGACAGTCTCAGCGATATCGCCTTCCCCCACGCCAAGCTGGCTATCAGGGTTCACCGCCGCCAGCAAAGAGGTAAGAAACAGACCCGCGAGACCGTCTACGCCCTCACCAGCCTGGACGCCCACCAGGCCGCCCCGGACGAGCTGGCCGCTTACCTGTGGGGGCAATGGGCGATGGTGTTCTTGGGCCGGTTGGGTCAGGACACCGTGCCCGACGCGATCCGGTGGGTGTCGTATGGGGCGTTCACCCGCCCGCTGGACGTGATCGGGCTGCCGTGACCAGCGCCAACGTCACCACTCACCGAGAACGAAACAGCCCTGGGGCACAACACGGTTCCAGTTTGTCAGGCGTCACGGCCCCGGCGAACGTTTCCTATCAACCCACCGGAGGACACCGGCTTCACCTGCCGCTCTCCTTCTGCCGGGATGCGGACGGCGAGCAATGCGGCATCGTCGTCATTGGTGTCTGGCCGCGCGCGTTCCAATAGGTGATCAGCGAAGGAATCCAGGGAGCGGTGTGCGAGGGACGCCGCGTGCTGGCACATGCGCCTCAATCCTGTTTCCAGCGACTGCCCTCGGGCTTCGACCAGGCCGTCCGTGTAGAACAAGAGCGTCGATCCGGGCGGCAGGACAACGCGCGCATCGGCACGCGGACACGACACCCCCGTACCGAGAAGGATCCCGTTGCCCTCTTCGAGGTAGTGGGTTATACCGTCATGATGAATGAGCAGGGGCGGGGGATGGCCGGCGTTCGCCCACAGCAGTTCCCACTGTCCGGCCTTGTTGACCTTCAGATGGCCCAGGACGAGGGTGGCCATGGAGATATCACTGATGTGCTCGAGGGCTTGGTCCAGGCGGTCGATCGTGCTATGAGGGGCTTGCTCCTGGGCCCAGGTATAGGCTCGGAGCATATTACGAAGCTGAGCCATGCCGGCTGCTGCTTCCAAGTCGTGCCCGACGACATCACCGATGACCAGAGCCGTGTCGCCGTCGGGCAGAGGGAACGCGTCGTACCAGTCACCGCCGACGTGTGAGACGTCCGGGGCAGGCAGATACCGAGCTGTCATTTCCAACCCCGACATCTGTGGGAGTTGGGGCAACAGGTAGCGTTGCATGGTCTCGGCGACTTGGCGTTGGCGCTGGTAGTGGCGTGCGTTCTCCAGAGCGATGCCGATACGCCGGGCGATGTCCTCGAGAAGAGAGAGATCGCTCCGGACAAAAGGATGATGCGAGCCCACGCGCCCCAGAGTCATAGCGCCCAGCACTTCGCGGGGCCCGCGGATGGGAGCAATGGCCGCGGTATTGATACCTGTCACCTCGAACAGCTTGCGCTGCTCCACCGCGATACCCGTATCGGGCGGCCCCGAGTAGATTTCACGGTTGACGAGGGTGGAAGCGGCGCCTCGCAAGGCTTTGGACAGGGGCATACTCGAGGTTTCGGGTACCGGGGGCATCGGTCCCTGCAGGTCTTCGCGTACTGTGATTTTCCCGTTATCCGCGTGGGCCACCAGAGAGCGAGAAACCTCGTCGTTTTCTGTGATCAGGTCGATGACCACCCAGTCCGCGAGGCCTGGAAGCATCAATTCCACCACCCACATCAAAGACTTTTCCACACCAACGTTGCTAATCAGATGTGCGGTGGTGTCGGCCAGCAGAGCCAATCGTTCTATTTCCGACAGTGTCCGGCGGGAGGAGGTGACCCCCTCAGGGTTTCCCTCATCCTGATCGGCGGTCTGGAAGACGATCAGCTCGGTGATCTGAGAAATGTCGGAGACGCAGGGGACAGCTGACCACACCACAGGAAGAAGCGTGCCGTCACCTCGCTGGAACCAGGACTTTCCGGAGCGGGAAAAAGGACTTGACAATTCCTCATGGGAAACGTCGAGTTTTTTCTTGGCGACCATATTCCCTTGGGCGTTACGGTGCAGTATTTCCTGGGCGTCGTGTCCGAGCATGTCATCAGCGGAGCGGTCCAGCAATCGCAGAGCAGCGGCGTTTACCGCGACGAGACGCTCCTTCTCGTCAACGGCGTACACGCCCGCGCTTACGCAGTCCAGTGCCTTTTGAAGGGACCGGTGTCGGCCTGACACATCGGATGAATCGCTGTATGCATCAGGGTTATCGATCATATCAGCTCCTTGTCTCATGGCCCCGCTCGCGCACCTACCCGGGTTGAAGATCAATCATATCCGACACCTACCCAATACGCCTGCAAAGGATCACCCTGAGCAGGCAGGAAACCAGAGGAACCCATGTCTGGGTCGTGTGCGAGACAAGTCTCACGACGGCCGGTACTGGTGAGACGCTGGCGTTCACGGGTCTTCCCCGGCACTGACCTAAAGTCAACCATGAACACCCCAAACAATTCTTAACAAGGCCTCCTGCGCGGTGATCTTGGATTGGTGTGTCCCTCGTTTTCAGAGTCGGGTTCCTGGACTCTGGCACGACGTGACCTCAAGGAGGCATCATGGGACGTCGTGGATACCCCGCCGAGTTCCGCCGCAAGGTCCCGGACCTGGTCGAGGCCGGACGCGGCGTCGCCGACGTGGTACACGACCTGGACATCAGTACCGAGACCGTCTACGCCTGGCGTCGCCAGGACCACATCGACCGCCGCCTGGCCAGCACGGAGAAGACCGAGCCGACCGCAGCCAGGAAGCGCATTGCCGAGTCGGAGGCCGAGCTGGCCGTCCACCGCCGTGCCAGCGAGCCGCTGGGCCAGGTGGTACCCCAAAAGACGGTTCGAGGCGATCGCGGTGACGGCCACCGAAGACCGCCCGGTCCAGGTCACCGTCCGGGCGCTGGGCGTATCCGAGTCCGGGTTCTACGCCTGGCGTGGCCGCGGCCCCTCGATCCGGCACGTGCTGCTCACCGACACCATCCGCCGATCCATGCCACCAAGGGGGGCGTCTACGGGGTGCGGTGGGTGCACGCCGAACCCACCCTCGGCCGCGGACTCCGTGTGTGGCACGGGGCCGTGGCGATGCTGATGCCCCGGGCCGGCCTGAAGGGCGTCACGGGTCGTCCTAAGTGGCGGCGGGCGCGGCCGGATCTGGTCTCGGCCGACCCGGTGGACCGCCAGTTCGCCCGCCAGGGCCTGAACCGGTTGAGCTCACCCAGTTCGGGTCCTGGGCCTTTACCCGTAGGGCCAAGGAGTCCGGTCCCGGAATCGAATGCTAGGATTGAAAATGATTTTCGTTTTCAATCCTAGCACCTGAGCTCACGCCATCCCGTGGCCGAGCGCGGCGACCGCAGCGCCCCCTCCGCCGCCACGGGCCTGCATACGATCCTCCGAGGGAACTGATCCATGAGCGCGCTGACCGACCTGCCCGTGACCGTGCTGTCCGGTTTCCTGGGCGCGGGCAAGACCACCCTGCTCAACCACCTGCTGAAGAACCTGGACGGCTCGCGGGTGGCGGTGATCGTCAACGACATGAGCGAGATCAACATCGACGCCGACCTGATCCGAGGCGACGGCCACCTGTCGCGTACCGACGAGCGCCTGGTGGAGATGACCAACGGCTGTATCTGCTGCACCCTGCGCGACGACCTGCTCGAGGAGGTCGCCCACCTGGCCGAACAGGGCCGGTTCGACCACCTGATCATCGAGTCCAGCGGGATCTCCGAGCCCATGCCCGTCGCCGCGACCTTCGTCGTCCCCGGGGACGACGGACAACCACTGCTGGAGGGAGCCAGGCTGGACACGATGGTGTCGGTGGTGGACGCCGCGAACTTCCTCGCCGAGCTCCACCGCGGCGACGACCTCGCCGACCGCGGTCTGGACGCCTACGAAGACGACGAGCGCACCGTCAGCGACCTGCTCGTCGACCAGGTCGAGTTCGCCGACGTCCTCCTCATCACCAAGACCGACCTGGTCACCGCCGAGCACGCCGACCGTGTGGAGGCCGCGGTACGTCGTCTGAACCCGCTCGCCCGCGTCCTGCGTATCGCCCATGGGCGCGTCGACCCCGCCGAACTGATCGGCGCGGACCTGTTCGACCTCGAACGCGCCTCACGCGCCCCGGGCTGGGTGGCCGAGCTCAACGGCGACCACGTCCCCGAGACCGAGGAGTACGGGATCTCCAGCCTGGTGTTCCGAGCCGACCGGCCCTTCCACCCCGAACGCCTGTGGAAGCTCATCGGAACCGGGTTCGACGGTGACCGGTACGGCACCGTGCTGCGCACCAAGGGCTTCTTCTGGCTGGCGACTCGTCCGCGCACCACCGGCCTGTGGTCCCAGGCCGGACCGGTGGGCCGCTTCGAACCGGCCGGAGTGTGGGATCCCGCGGACGGCGCGGCCCTGGGGTACGCCCCCGAGGACGTGGCCGACACCGAGCCGGTGGAGCCCCGCCAGGAGCTGGTGTTCATCGGCACCGCCCTGCGCGGACCGGACCTTGAGGAAGCCCTGCGCGCCTGCCTGCTCACCGACGCCGAACTCGCGTCCCCGTGGGAGGCGCTGCCCGACCCGTTCCCGCAGTGGGACGTCCACGGCGTGCACGCGCACCACGCCCACACCTGACAGCGGGGGAGCCGCCCCGTCCGCGGCGGCGGTCGCCGCCCGCGGTTCCTCCGGCTGACCTTCGGCGGCAGGGGCCGTGCTGCGCGGCGGCGTACACCCCTGGAATCGGATCGGGGCGGACCCGATCCGATTCCGCGTTTTCAGTGGCTTTTCACACCCGCCCCCTTCAGGACGTAGCCGGGGAGTGCTCGTCCCAGTGGTCGTCGTGCCTGCGGTGCAGGTGGCCGTCGTGGACGTAGTCCCCGTGCGGCACAGCCACGTGGCCGCACCCCTCACCGTGGTCATGGACATGGCCCTCGTGGACAAGGTGTGCCAGTGCCATCGTTCCCCCGGAGATCCGCGACTGCTGTGGATGAATTGACGGGACCGAAGGTAGCACTAGCTCAGAGCTCTCAAAGATCAAGACGAACCACAGAAAAAGAGAATCGCCTTGACCGAAAGCCATCTGAAATACAAAAGGAAATTATTTTCTTTTTCACCCTTGAAAAGGAGACCCCCAGCCGCGCCGGGAGCCGACCGGGGACGCTTCGCCCGGAGGACCGCATCACGGAAACCCGCTTGAAAACGATAACCATTTTCAGTAACATCGCAGTCGGCCGTCCCCGGAGGCGGACCGGACAAATCACAGCCTCCCGCCTCCGGGCACGGTAGCGACGAACGGGACGGAACCGGTTCAGCGGTGTTCCGGCCTCCCGGAAAGCCGCCGTCCCGCCGCGGCGCGCCGGTCGCTCCAGAACCGGGCGAGGCCGTCGGCAGCCAGGAGTTCGTCATGGATCCCGAGTTCGGTGACGGTCCCCCGTCCGGGACGGTGATCCTGTCGGCGGCGGCCACGGTGGACAACCGGCAGGCGATGACGATCACCGTGCGTTCGCGGGCCGACTCGGCGAGAGCGGCGGTGGCCGCGAGGGGTTCGACGAAGCGCACCGCCATGACCAGGAGGGCGAGCGGGGTGGCCGCGTTCGGTGACCGCCCCCGGGACCGCCCCGGCACAGACGGTGAGGAGGGCCGCCAGAGCGGTCCGACTCCGGGCGGTCCGGGTGTCGCCGGTGAAGAGCGCGCAGGGCAAGGAGACGGGGAGGGCGCGGAGTCCGCGCGGGACCGGCGCCGCCGCTTCGTCATCGACACCGTTCTGGCCGGGGGGAGCACCGTCCCGCGGAGCGGCCGCCACGGTAGCCTCCGGTGCCCCGCCCGTGCTCAGACCCCCGCCGGCGCGGCCTCCGCCTCCACCAGCCCTCCGTGCTCGATGCGCAGGACGCGGTCGGCGCGGGCGGCGACCGCAGACTCGTGGGTCGCCAGCAGGACCGCCAGCCCCCGGTCGGCGCGCAGCACGTCCAGCAGTTCCAAGACCTGGCGGGCGGCACGGCCGTCCAGGGCCGAGGTGACCTCGTCGGCGAGCAGGACGCCCGGCTGGGCGGCCAGGGCCCGCGCGATGGCCGCCCGCTGCCGCTGGCCGCCGGAGAGCCGTGCGGGGGTGCGGTGGAGCGCCTCGGCGGGCAGTCCGACCTCTGCGGCCAGGGACACGGCGCTTCCGCGCGCCTGGTCGCGGGAGGAGCCCAGGAGGACCTGGGCGGGGCGGGCGAGGGCCGAGCCCACCCGGTGGGAGGGGTGGAGGGCGGCCCTCGGGTCCTGGCCGACGAACTGGACGGCGCGCAGGAGGGCCCGTCCACGCTCCTCCACCCGGCGCGGGACCTCCTGCCCGGCCACGGACACGCTCCCCGTCCATGACCGGTGCAGCCCGGCGATGGCGCGCAGGAGGGTGGACTTGCCGCTGCCGGAGGGGCCGGTGAGGGCGACGAGTTCTCCGGGGCGCACTACCAGGTCGACCCCTTCGAGCAGCACGGTTCCGCCGCCGGGGGCGGCGACCGCCAGGGAGCGCAGTTCCAGTGCGGCCGGGCGGCCGGGTTCCGCCACCTGGAGGAGGGGGCTCCGGCGGCCGGGGCGCTCGGGCGGTGTGTCGCCGAGGGCGACCACGCTGTCCGCCACCCGCTCCGCGAAGTCCCGGTCGTGGGTGATGACGATCGTGGCCCGCCCCGGGGCCCCGCGGCGTTCGCCGAGAACCTGGAGCACCCGCTCCAGTGCCTCCGGGTCCAGGCCGCTGGTGGGCTCGTCCAGGACCAGCAGCGCGGGATCGCCGACGACCGCGCGGGCCAGGGCCACGCGCTGGGCCTGGCCGCCGGAGAGCTCGTGGGGGCGGCGCCGGGCGACCTGTGCCGGGTCCAGGCCCAGGCGGCGCAGGATTCGGTGAGCGGCTTCCCGGTGCTCGGCGCGGGACCCGCCGAAGGGGCTCTCCAGGAGCAGTCCCGTGACGGTGCGCAGGGGGTGCAGGTCCGAGGCCGGGTCCTGGCCGAGCAGTCCGGCGTGCTCGCGCCTCCAGCGGCGCGCGGACCGCCCCGGGCGGATCACGGACCCGTTCCAGCTCACCCGGCCGCCGACCCGCCGCAGCCCTTCGGGAAGAGCGTCGAGGGCGGCCAGGACGGCGCTGGTCTTGCCGCCGCCGGAGGGGCCCATCACCGCGGCCACGCCGCCGGAGGGGACCGCCAGGTCGACCGGGCCGACGATCGGGCGGCCGTCCCGGTCCGCCACACTCAGCCCTGTGATCTCATATCCTCGCACGGGTGTCCTCTCGGCTGGTGGTGGCTCTGGGGTCGCGGTCGGTGGCGAGGTGGACCGAGAGCGCCAGGGCGGTCGTGGTCAGGCCGAGGGCCAGTGCCGGGGCGGCCACGGCCCAGGGGTTCATCGCGACCCCGGCCATGTTCTCGCGCAGCATCAGGGCCCAGTCGGGCTCGGGCGGCGGGGTGCCGAAGCCGAGGACGTTGAGCGCGGAGGCGATCTGGACCGCCACGACCAGGCGCAGACCCAGGTCGGCGAGGACGGTCCCCTTCATGGCGGGCAGGATCTCGCGGAGCGCGATAGCCGCCGTGCTCTCCCCGCGGCACCGAGCCGCCTCCACGTATCCGGTGGTGCGCACGGCGCGCACGGCGTCGCGCACCACCCGCAGGGTGAGGGGCGCACCACCGCACACGGTCGCCACGACCACGGCTGCGGGGCCGGGCAGGGCGATGGCGGCCACGAGTGCGAGCAGGAGCGAGGGAACGGCCAGGAGGAGGTCGGTCAGCGCGGTCAGCACGCGGTCGGCCGCACCGCCGAGCCATCCGGCGGCCAGTCCGCCGGCCAGGCCGGTGGCCGAGGCCGCCAGGGCGGCGGTGACGGAGACGGCGAGCAGGTCGGCTCCGCCGGAGAGCACCCGGGACCACACGTCGCGGCCCAGGGCGTCGGTGCCGAGGAGGTGGCCGGGGCCGCTCCCCCGCCAGGGCGTGGCAACGGGGTCGGTGGGGTCGTAGGGCGCCGCCCAGCCGCCGAGGGCTGCGGTGGCCAGGACCGCGGTCAGGAGCACCGTGACGAGGAGGCGGTTCACCATGCACGGCTCCGGGGGTCGGTGCCGTCGGCGACGGCGTCGGAGACGGCCAGTCCCGCGAGGACGACGGCCGCGGCGAGCATGGCGACCGCCTGCACCACGGGGGTATCGCGCGAGGCGACGGCGGAGACCAGGAGTGATCCCAGGCCGGGGTATCCGAAGAGGGTCTCGACGATCGTGGTGGCGGCGATGAGGCCGCCGGCGCTCACCGCCAGGACACGGGTGAAGGGGGCCAGGAGGAAGGGCAGGACGTCGACCGCGGCGACCGCCCACAGGGGTCGGCCCCTGCGCCGGGCATCGGCCACATGGGGGCGGGAGACCGTGTCGGCGACCGCGCCGGAGACGAGTCCGGCTCCGAACAGGGCGGTGGGCAGGGCCATGGAGAGCACGGGCAGGACCAGGAGTTCGGGGTGGTGGACGGGGTGTGTCCCGGGGGGCAGGAGTGAGACGGCGGGGACCAGGTCCAGCACGCCTGACAGGAGGGCGGCGGCGCCCGCGGCGACGACCACGGCGGGTACGGCGGCTCCGCCGGTGAGGAAGGCTCCGGCCGCACCGCGGCTCTCGCGTGCCGCGCCCGCCCATCCTCCTAGGAGGAGCATGGCGGGGGCGGCCAGTGCCAGGGAGAGGCCGATGAGGGTGGCGGTGGCGGGCAGGCGCTGGAGGACGGCGTCGAGTACGGGGCGATCGTTGACCAGGGAGGTTCCCAGGTCACCCCGGAGCAGTCCCGCCGTCCAGTCCGTGTAGAGCCGCCAGGGGGCGGCGTCCTGTCCCAACTCCTGGCGCAGGGCCTGGACCTGTTCGTCGGTGGCGCCGGGGCTCACCCGCAGTTGGGCCGCGTCCCCGGGCAGCAGGGCGGTGGCCGCGAAGACGACCACCGACGCCGCTGCGAGGAGTAGCGCGCCCCGTACCAGGGGGCGCAGCCCCCTGGCCACCAGCGCTCCCGCTGCCCGGGGCCGGGGGGCGGTGCCCGAGGGCACCGCCCGTGGCGATCGCGTCAACCGGAGACCTCGACCTCTTCGATCCGAAGCCTGTGGAAGCCGGGGCCGGTGGGCAGGCCGGTCACACCGGAGGCGGTGAGGTCGATACCGTCACCGGCCCCCCAGACCACGTACCCGCCCTCTTCGGCGATGCGCCGCTGGAGGTCGCCGAGGAGCGAGTACCGCTCGTCCTCGTCCGCTGTGGCCAGGGCCGTGTGGAAGTCGGCCGTCCACTCCTCGTCGTCCCATCCGGTCTCGTTGATGGGGCCGTCGGGCAGCAGGGCCATGCGCGCGAAGTCGACGAACCCGTTCCCGCCTAGGCTGTTGATGTAGAAGGACTCGACGTTCCACACCTCGGTCCAGTAGGTGTCGGGCGGGCCCACCTCGACCTCCACGTCGATGCCTGCCTCGGCGAGCTGCTGGGAGACCAGGACTGCGGTCTCCTCCATCCCCGGGTAGGAGTTGGTGGCGTGCAGGGTGAGGGAGACGCCGTCGCCGTGCCCGGCCTCCTCCAGGAGTTCGCGGGCGCGTTCGACGTCGCGGACGACCGGGTCGACGTCCGGGGCGAAGGGCTCCGAGGCGCTGATGACGTCCGCGCCGGTCTGCCCGTAGCCGAGGAAGACGGTTTCGACGAGGGCGTCGCGGTCCAGGGCGATCTTGACGGCCTCCCGCACCTCGGGGTCGTCGAAGGGTTCGGCCGTCGTGTCCATGACGAGGGGGTAGCTGACCCCGCCGGGGCGGGTGACGACCTCCACCTCGTCGCTTTCGGCATACTGCTCGGCGGTGGCCGGCGCGACGCTTCCGGCCACGTCGGCCTGCCCGGAGGCCACCGCGGAGGCGCGGGCGGCAGCGTCGGGCATGGCGGTGATCTCCAGGCGCTCCACTCCCCCGCCGGGGCCCCACCACTGGTCGTTGCGGGTCAGGACCGCCGTGGTGTCGTCGGCGGTCTCCAGGACGAAGGGGCCCGATCCGGCGGCGGGTTCGGTGATGTCGTCACTGCCCTCGGGGACGACGAAGGTGAGGGAGGCCAGGGCGGCGCCGACCTCGGCGTAGGGCTGGAGGGTGACCAGTTCCAGTTCATGCTCGCCCGCGACGGTCGAGGACTCCAGGTCGAACATGGACAGGCGGCCGTTGTTCTCGGCGCCCTTGCCCTGGATGCGTCGCAGGGAGAAGAGGACGTCGTCGGCGGTGACGGGCGCCCCGTCGGAGAAGACCGCGTCCTGGCGCAGGGTGATGTGCCAGTGGGTGAGGTCGTCTCCCTCGGGTTCCCACGCCTCGGCGAGCCCGGGCTGGACCGTGCCCTGTTCGTCGATGACGGTGAGGACGTCGTAGAGCATGGAGAAGCGCAGGTAGTCCGACTCGTTGCCGACCCGGCCGTGGGGGTCGGCGGTCGTGGCCGCAGGAGCGCCGACCGCCGCGTAGCGCAGGGTGGCGGGTGCCTGTGCGGCGCCGTCTCCACTGTCCGTCCCTCCGGCGCAGCCGGAGGCCGTGGCGAGGGTGATCGCGCACAGGCCCGCGAGGAGGGCTTGTCGTCTCATCGGTGGTTCTCGTTTCTGTTCGGGGCCGTGGCGGTCACGGCCCGGGGGGAGCGGGGGGTCGGCTTCGGATCGCGATCGCGCCCGAAGGACAGAGGTCGACGGCGTCCAGGGCGCGTGCCCGGGACCCGGGGGGCACGTCGCCGGCGAGCAGGAGCACGAGGCCGTCGTCGTCCTGGTCGAAGAGGTCGGGGGCGGCGCGCACGCACTGGCCCGCGCCGGCGCACGCGTCGGGGTCGGCGCTCAGCCGCAGGGGGGCGTCGCCGCCGGGGTCGGACCTCACCATGCGACGGGCACCTCGTCGAGTCCGAAGATCGTCGAGGCGGAGCGCTGCGGGAGCTCCTCCAGGGGCGCCGCCAGGCGCAGGCCGGGGACGCGTTCGAACAGGACCCGCAGGGCGACTTCGAGCTCCAGCCGACCCAGGTTCTGGCCGACGCACTGGTGGACCCCGTAGCCGAAGGCGACGTGGTTGCGCTGGGTGCGGGTGAGGTCGAGGCGTTCGGGGTCGGGGAAGGCCCCGGGGTCGTGGTTGGCGGCGGCCAGGAGGGCGATGTAGCCGTCCCCGGCGGGGATGGTGCCGCTTTCCAGCGGGATGTCCTCGGTGGCGACGCGGAGGGTGATGACGTCGGCCACAGACAGGTGGCGCAGCAGTTCGTCGACGGCTGCGGGCCACAGGCCGGGGTCGTTGCGCAGCAGGTCCATCTGGTCGGGGTTGTGCAGGAGGTCGAGGGCGGCCAGGGAGACCATGTTGCGCGTGGTCTCGTGCCCGGCGTTGAGGGTGATCCCGATCTGGGAGAGCAGCGAGTGGCGGGTGATCTCCTCCCGGGCGAGGGGGCCGTTGACCAGCCGACTGATGAGGTCGTCACCGGGGTCCTCGGCCTTCTCGTCGATGAGCCGGTCGATGAGCGCGAACAGTTCGCCCAGGGCGGCCCCCACCTCCTGGGCGGTGCTGCTGCGGGCCCCCGCGACCGAGGTGACGCGGCGGAAGAACTCCAGGTCCTCCATGGGGACGCCGAGCAGTCGGCAGATGACGGTGGTGGAGACTCGGTTGGCGTACTCGCCGACGAGGTCGGCCGGGGTGGGGAGGGAGAGCAGGTGCTCCGCCTGTTCGCGGCAGATCGCTTCGATGGCGGGGCGCATCTCGCGAACGCGTCTGACGGTGAACTCGCCCACGAGCATCCGGCGGACGCGGGTGTGGTCGGGCGGGTCCATGCGGATGAAGGGACGCAGTTCCGCGGCGACCTGCTGCTCGCCGTCGCCCAGGGCGGGGAAGGCGGGGTGGCGGGCGTCGGAGCTGGAGGCCGGGTGGGACAGCGCGGTGCGCACGTCCGTGAAGCCGGTGAGGAGCCAGGGCTCCTTGCCGCTGGGGATGACGGCCCTGGTGGGGCCTGGGCGTTCGCGCATCCGCGTGTAGGACTCGGGCGGGGAGAACGGGCAGGAGCGGGTTTGGGGGAAGGCGACGGGTGTGTCGGATGTGTGTGCGTCGGGGGCGGGCTGGGCCATGGGGGCGCTCCTCCTACGGTGTGGGGCTGGTGGTGTCAGAGGCGGGTTCGTCGGTCAGCCGCCACCCCAGGGCCCGTTGCCGGGCCCGGACGTAGGCGGCGTGCCGGCCGTCCAGCGCGAGGAGTTCTTCGGGGGTGCCCTGCTCGGCGACACGGCCGCCGTCGAGGAAGACGATCCGGTCGGCGGCGGCCACGGTGGCGGGACGGTGTGCGATGACCAGGACGGTCCTGTCCCGTGCCAGGTCGGTGGCGGTCTCGGTCAGCAGCGCCTCGTTCTCGGCGTCCAGAGCCGCGGACGCCTCGTCCAGGACGACGATCGGCGCGTCCTTGAGCAGGGCGCGGGCGATCGAGACCCGCTGGCGCTGGCCACCGGAGAGGGAGGTCCCGCCCTCCCCCACACGGGTCTCCCACCCGTCGGGCAGCTCGGCGACGACCCGGTCCAGTCCGGAGCGGGCCGCGACCCGCTCCAGGTCCGCCTCGGAGGCTCCGGGGTCGGCGACGCGGACGTTGTCGGCGATGGTGGCGTCGAACAGGTACACGTCCTGGAAGACCACGGCCACGTGCCGGGACAGCTCCTCGCTGCCGATGTCGCGGACGTCGGCGCCGCCGACGAGGACCTGCCCCGCGTCCGTGTCGTGGAATCGGGCCAGCAGGCGGGTCACGGTGGTCTTGCCGCCACCGGAGGGGCCCACGAGCGCCGTCAGCGTCCCCGGGACCGCTCGGAAGGAGACGCCCCCGAGGACGGGTTCCCCGCCGGGGGTGTAGGAGAAGCGGACGTCGTGGAACTCCACCTCGGAGCCCTGCGGCGGGACGGGTACCGCGGGTTCGGGCAGGGGACGGGCGTCCAGGACGGTGTTGATCCGCTCCAGCCCGTTGACGGCCATGCGCAGGGCGGCTCCGCTCTCGGCCGCCGCCGACAGCGGGTGGACGAACCTGACGAACAGGACGGTGAGCGCGATCGCGGTGGGGGCCGCCAGCGTGCCGCCGAGCAGGAGGTAGAGGGTGAGGGCGAGGAGGAGGGTGAGGACGAGACGCACGGTGAAGGAGTAGGCGACCAGGGCGGGGACCGCCTTGAGCAGCAGCGCGCGTGCGCCGGCGTGCTCGGCGGCCAGCGCACGGTCCAGGCCCGTGTGTGCGCTGTCCACCCGGCCGAAGGCGCGCAGCACCGGCTGCGCACGGGCGTACTCCAGGACGCGGTCGGCGGCCTCGTCGGACACCGCGTCGCGGGCGGCGTCGCCCCGCCCCACGGCTTCGTCGGACAGGGTGAACACCATCCACAAGAGGGGCAGGCAGGCCGCGCAGGCCAGTGCGACGCGCCAGTCGAAGAGGAACAGGGCGGCCACCGCCACCACGGGTGTGACCACGGCGTCGGCCAGCGGCGGGTAGGTGTGGACGGGCAGGCTGGTGGTCCGCGACACCCCTTCGGTGGCGATGCGGTTGAGCTCTCCCAGCCGGGCTCCGGTGAACCATCCCAGCGGTAGGCGCACCAAGTGGTCGCCGATGCGGTGGTGCAGGGCCCGCGAGATGGAGCCGCCGACCCGGAAGTTCAGGTAGAGGCTCGCCGACCTCAGTGCCGCGTACACGGCGGTGGCGGCGGCCAGGGTGATCAGCCAGGGGGTCGCGGTGGAGGGGTCGGGGCCCAGGAAGCGTTCCAGGGCGGGGACCAAGAGGGCGAAGGCGACGCCTTGGAGGGCGGAGACGAACGTGGTGAGTGCGAGGCTCACCGCCACGGGGCGGGCGTGGCCGGGCCCCATGGCCTTGAGGAATGCGCGGATCACTGTCCTTCTCCCTGTCGGCCGCCGCTGTCGTGCTGTGCGCTCCACAGGTCCGCATAGCGCCGCCCGCGGGCGAGGAGCTCTTCGTGGGTCCCCGACTCGACGATCCGGCCGCCCTCCATGACAGCGATGCGGTCCGCGCCGGTGACGGTGGCGAGCCTGTGCGCGATGACCAGGACGGTGCGGTCCCGGGCGAGTTCACTGAGGGCGTCCTGGATGTCGGCCTCGGCCGCGGGGTCCACCGAGGCGGTGGCCTCGTCCAGGACCAGGACGGAGGGGTCGGCGAGGATCGCCCGGGCGATCGACACGCGCTGGGCCTCGCCGCCGGACAGTGCGGCCTCCTCAGAGACGACCGTGTCGTAGCCGCGCGGCAGCCGTAGGACCCTCTCGTGGATCCGGGCCGCGCGGGCGGCCGCCTCGATCTCCTCGCGGGTGGCGCCGGGCCTGCCCAGGGCGATGTTGTCGGCCACGGACTCGCGCAGCAGGCGCACGTCCTGGAAGACGAACCCGACGGTGCGGTACAGCGTCCCGGTCGGCAGCGTGCGCAGGTCGGCTCCGCCGACGGAGACGGTGCCGCCGGTGGGGTCGTGGAAGCGGGCGAGCAGGGTGGCCAGGGTGGTCTTGCCCGCTCCGGAGGGGCCGACGAGCGCCGTGACCGTCCCCGGTTCCAGCACCAGGTCGACACCCCGCAGCACCTCCTCCGACCCGTCGGGGGCGTAGGAGAAGCGCACACCGTCGAAGACGACCCGGGCGTCGCGGGGGGCGCCGCCGGAGCCTTCCGGCAGCGGGGGCACCGCGAGCAGGTCGGCGATCCGGGAGGCCGCCGCCTTGGCCGCCTGGATCTGCTGGACGCGGGAGCCGATGACGTTCATGGGGGCGCACAGTGCGGGTGCGATGAGCGCGAAGGCGACCACGGAGACCGTCTCGCTCCACCCGGCCGCGGCGAAGGCCGCTCCGGCGAGGAGCGAGACGACGGCCACCGTCGGGGCGGACAGCAGCAGGAACGACGCGACCGTGACCGGGGTGGTGGCCCGGGACCAGGAGACGAAGAAGTCGGCAAAGGCGTCGGCCGCGCCCAGGAAGCGCGCGTGGGCCCTGCGGTGGCCGCCGAAGTGCTTGACCACCTGGATGCCCTGGACGAACTCCACCGCCGAGGCGTTGACGTCGTTCATGGCGCGGGTGTACTCGGCGAACTTGGCCATCCCGCCGGCCATGGCGCGGGTGAACAGGAAGACGCCGCCGGCGACCAGGGCGGCGGCCACCAGGGTGAGCCGCCAGTCGACGGACACCAGGTAGGCGAGGGCGGCCACGGGGACGGCGACCACCGCCGCCAGGTCGGGCAAGGTGTGGGCGATCAGGGAGTGCACTTCGGCGACGTCGTCGTGCAGGGCCTTCTTGGCCCGCCCCGAGCCACGGCCGGAGAACCACCCCAGGGGGACCCGCCCCAGGTGGGCCGCCAGGGAGCGCCGGACCGACAGTTGCATGTCGTTGTCGGCCAGGTGCCCGATCAGTGTCGAGGCCGCCCCGGCGAGCAGGGCGGCGACCGCCCCTGCCAGGGCCAGGCCGACCAGGGTCCACAGGCGTCCGCCGTCAGGTGGTCCGGGTTCCAGGAGCGCGTCGGCGATCTCGACGACGCAGACCAGGGGGACCAGGCTGAGGACGCCCGCGGCCCCCTGGAGCAGGGCGGCGGAGACCACCCGGCCCCGGATCGGCTCCAGGAGTACCGTCAGGGGCGTGGGGGCGCGCTTGTCGGCGGGTGCGTCCGCCCGGGAGGGCCTCTCCGTGGTGTGAGCGGTGTTCTGGGTCATGTGAGCAGCACCCCGATCTCCGGGGTGGCCTCGCGCCCGGTCTGGACGAGGCGTTTGACGGTCAGTCCGGACTCCTCCGCGAGGCGCTCCACGCCGAAGGTCTCCCAGTCGTACTCGTCGGCGACGGTGCGTACCCGCTCCCCGTCGCGGAAGACGCGCCATTCGGTGCGCCAGCGCATGACGCCGTCGCCGGCGGGTTCACCGGAGATCCACCACTCGTAGACCTGGGTTCCGACGGTCTCCCTGCACATGCGTACGAACGGAATGGAGCGGGGGGTGTCGACCCCCATCAGCTCGACCACGATCGGCCCTCCTTCGGGGAGCCGGTCTGCCAGGCGTTTCCACAGGGCGACCCGCTCGGGCCGGGGGATGTGCCCGGCCACCCCGAAGATGACCGCCGCTGACAGGGAGTCGGGAAGGGGGAGCTCCTGGGCGGGCTCGGGCAGGACGGTGACCCGTGCGCGCAGGTCAGGGTCGGCGAAGACCCGGCTGGTCAGGATGGCACGCATGACCGGTGAGGGCTCCGCCGAGAGGATGCGCGCGGCGGGCAGGATCTCGGCGATGGTCGCGGTCACCAGGCCGCTGCCCGCCCCGATGTCGACGATGGGGCCGTGGCCGGTGTCCAGACCGGTCAGGGCCGCACGCAGGGCGGGGGCGCTGGAGACCAGGTGGCGGTGGCCGACGAGGTCGAAGAACTCGGCGGCCGGGGAGTAGTAGTCGGTGGCCGGCAAGGATGTCCTCCAGGGTTGGCGGAAGGGAAGGCCGTTCAGGGGGTGCTGGGCCAGGGAGAGGCGGTAGCGACCAGTGCCGGGTCCAGGCGCCGCAGGAGTGCGGCCAGGACCTCCCGTCTTCGCGGCGCGAGGTAGAAGTGGTCGCCCGGGAACACCTGCACGTCGACGCGTGCGGTCGTGGTGGCCGTCCACCGTTCGGCGTTGGACGTGTCGATCTCGGGGTCGTCGTCGCCGAGGAACACGCTCACCGGGCAGTCCAGGGGTCGGCCCGGGAAGGGGCGGTAGCGCTCGATGAGCCGGTAGTCGTTGCGGATGTAGCCCAGGACGGCCTCGCGCAACCCGGGGTCGGCCAGGACCTCCTCCTCGGTTCCGCCCAGGCGCAGGAGTTCGGCCACGAGGGCCTCGTCGTCTCCCTCGTGGACCCGTCCCGGAGGGGCGTCGGCCGGGGCCCTGCGGCCCGAGGCGAAGAGGCGTTCGGGTTCAGGAGCGCCGCCGTCGCGCAGTGCGCGGGCCAGCTCGTAGGCCACCGCCGATCCCATGCTGTGGCCGAACAGCGCGTAGGGGCGGTCCAGCAGGGGGGCGAGTTCCCCAGCGACGGCGGAGACGGTCGCCGCCATGTCGTCGACCAGGGGGTCGCCGAAGCGGTCCTCCCGCCCCGGGTACTGGACGCACACCAGGTCCACGCCGTCGGGTAGCAGCGGGGCCCACGCGCGGTAGGAACTCGCGCCGCCTCCGGCGTGGGGCAGGCAGACCAGGCGGATTCCGGCGCCGGGCCGGGGTCGGGGGCGGCGGAGCCAGGGGGTGGGGGCGGCGGAGGTCACGGTGCTCCCGTTATCGCGGTCGGGGACAGGTCGGCGGCCCGCCAGGGGGTGGGTACGGCGGGCCTGATGATCTCGGGTCGGCCGAGGCGGCCGGTGGCCTCGTGCCAGAGCCGGCACACGGAGAGGTCGAACTGGCCGCGCGGCAGCGGGTCGGTACCCGCGTGTACGTCGTCGGCGAAGTCACGCAGGGCCCGGGTCAGGGCCTGGGGCCACACCCGGTTGAGGACGTCCCGCTGCGAGGGGGGCAGGGTGCCCTCCAGCACGGTGACGGCCCGCTCGTCGAGGTGCCCGGTGCCGGGGCCGGTCGAGCGCAGGCGGCGATGGGCGTCCCGGGGCGCGTGCAGCCGGGGGTGCCACAGGACGGGTCCGTGGGTGTCGGCCAGGTCCAGGACCCCGCCCTCTCCCGCCAGGGACAGCCGGTGCCACAGCAGGGCGTGGTTGTCCCCGTCGGAGGGGTCGATCTGGTTCTGGACCCGCAGCGTGACGGGAACGCCCGCCACGGTCGCCTGGAGCACCCGGTAGGGCTGGGGCGTCGACGCCAGGTCCGCCGCCGCGGGGTCCTGCGGCAGGGGGTCGGTGAGCGCCCAGGGGCGCAGTCCGCCCAGGGCCCTGCCCAGGATGTCCAGCAGCGGGTACAGCACCTGGAGCGCCGAGGTGGCGTCGACGGACAGGATCCTTCCCCTCCGGCGCATCTCCCGTGCCGTCTCCAGGAACCGTGCCACCGATCCGACGTGCCGGTAGAACGGGTTGAGGTGGTAGACGGTGCCCTCCGTTCGGGCCGTCCGCAGCAGGCCGGACAGCTCCTCGCGGTGGACCGGGTGCTCCTGGAGGACGTGGACGCCGCGGGCGAGCAGGTCTCGGGCGATCTCGGCCCCCGGGCCGCCCGAGACCGCCGATCCCACGACGACGCAGGCGGCGTCCACCTCGGCGGGAAGCTGTTCGACGGAGGTGTAGAGGGGCAGTCCCTGTTCACGGGCGTAGGTACGGGAGAAGTCCCCGCCCCGGGCCAGGACCCCGACCGGGGTGAACTCCTCCGGCAGCAGGCGCAGGGCCGCCATGTGGAAGCGCCCGAAGGCGGTGCCGCAGACGACGGTGCGCAGGGGACTCGTGCTCACAGGGCCCCCTCCTCGTGTGCGGACCCGGCGAAGGCGCCCTCGTACTCCCTGAGCGTTCCGGTGCCGGGGTCGGCGAACAGGGCGGTGACGGACCGTTCCGGGTCCAGCACGTCGGCCGCGTGGTGCACCCCACGGGGGATCCGACCCTCCAGGACCTCGTGCACGGTCCAGGCGCCGACGTGGCCGGTGGTGCGGTAGCCGTCGGCGGTGCGCAGCACCAGGGTGCGTTCCCGGCCCCGCGCGTCGGCCGTCTCCAGGACGAGGAGGTAGAAGGGTTCGCGTCCGGCCAGGTCGAGGGCGGCGGCACGGCGCAGTGCCGCGGCGGCCCCGGCGAGGTCGGCCAAGGGGCGTCCGGCGAGCGAGGACAGCAGTGTGCGCGACCGCTCCCCGAGGTGGACGTTGAACCACTCCGCCTCGCCCAGCGCCAGGTCGGCCGCGAGCCTGCGCACCTCCTCGGTGAGGAAGGGCTGGACGAACCCGGGGGTGGGGAAGTGCGGTGCGCGCACGGCGTCGGCGGCGCGCAGCGCCCGGGGTGCGGCGCGGCCCCCGCGCCAGGCGGCCAGCGGCGTGCCGAACACGGCGTCCTGGTCGGCCGCACCGGGCAAGGACAGCAGCAGGTCTCCGGCGGCGGCCTCGGTGCACCGTTCCAGTCCCCCGGCGTGGGCGCGCAGCCGGACCAGCCCGTGCCGGGCCGCCGTCCGGCGGGGCAGGAGCGCCGACAGGCCTGGCAGGAGTCCCGCCGAGACCACGGCGGTGCGCCCTCGGAGCAGGGGGCTGCCCGTCAGCGCGGCGCGTACGGGCTCGTCGCCGGTCACGTCCACGTAGTCGGCACCGGCGGCCAGTGCCGCGAGGGCGACCCGGTCCACAAGGGCGTAGGAGGGGCCCGCGCAGTTGAGCACCAGGTCGCACCCGCGACAGAAGTCGGCCAGGGAGGAGTCGTCGTGGATGTCCACCCGCACGGTCTCCGCCCGTGCGCCCGGCTCGCGGGCCAGGGCGCGGAGCGGCTCGGGGCGGCGTCCGCCGAGCCGCAGGCGTGGGTGGCCGAGGGTGCGCAGGAAGCGAACGGCGGGCGCACCGACCGCGCCCGAGGCCCCCACGACCCCGACCAGGGCGTCTGCACCGGTCACAGGATCACGTCCCCACCGGTGATCTGGTCCAGGTGCTTGAGGACGCCGGGGGCGTAGGGCACCGCCAGCATGCCGAAGTGGTCGCCCGGAACGTCCACGACCCGCAGGTCTCCGAGGACCAGCCGCTCCCAGTAGTCGGTGACGCTCTCCTTGTTCCCGGGGAAGGGGTAGGCGCCGCCGTGCCGCAGGAACGTGACGTCACCGGCGTAGGGCTCGGGCTCGTATCGGGAGATGGAGAACACGCTCTGGCGGAAGATGCGGAACATCTCGTCCAGGGCCTCGGGCTCGTAGGTGCCGGCGGAGGGCGGTACGGCGGCGCACATACGCGCCACCCGGACCTCGCGCGGGACCTCCTCCAGGGCGCGGAAGCACGCGGCGACGTCGGCGTACTCGCCCTCCAGCCGGCCGATGGCGCCGTCGGGCAGCAGCCCGGGGGTGGCCTCCAGCAGCAGGTCGGAGGCAGCCGACACCCTGTTCTCGTCCGCTGGGAACCCGACGGAGACCGGGTCGATGCCCATCATCACCGCGAAGGCGTACTCGGAGATGAGCTCGTCGTCCAGGCGAAACGGCGGCCGGTGCGTGCTGATGGCGGTGAGCGAGGCGACCTGTGCCCCGGCTTCGGTGAGGGTGCGGGCGACCTCGGTGGCGATGAGCCCGCCCAGGCAGTAGCCCACCACGTGGAAGCGGTCGCCGCCGCGCTCCAGGAGGGCGTTGGCGTAGTCGGCCGCCCACCGCTTGATGACCACGGCCGGGTCGGCGTCCAGGAACGCGGCTACGTCGGGCAGTTCCAAACCGACCAGGGTGCCCCGCCCACCGGCCCTGCGGCGGATCTCGGTGATGAGGGCGCGGTAGGGGATCAGGGTGCCGGTACCCGCGTGGACCAGTGCGGTCACCGTTCCCCCGCCCGGGCCGTTGAGGGGCACGTACGGGTCCGGGGCTCCCTGGGGTGCGGCGTCCACCTGCCCCGACAGGTCGCGCAGGTAGGAGGCCAGTCCGGCGACGGTCGGGGTGCGCAGCATGTGGCGCAGCACGACCTCCCACTCGATGTCCTCGCCCGTACCGGGGAGGACCTCACCGAGCCGTCCGACCATGCGGGCGACCAGGAGGGAGTCCCCACCCATGTCGAAGAAGTCGTCCTCGCGCCCCACTCGGGGGCGCTCCAGGAGTTCGGCCCACAGGCCGGCCAGGGCGCGTTCCAGGTCGTCGGCGGGTTCGGCCGACAGGGACGCCACTGTGGGCGCGCCCTCCTCGGCGGGCAGGTCGCGGACCAGCGCGGCGCGGTCGACCTTGCCGTTGCCGGTCAGGGGGAGGGTGTCCAGGACCCGCCACTGGGCGGGCACCATGTACTCGGGAAGGCGTGCCGCCGTGTGCCGGGACAGGGCGTCGGCGGCGATCGGGGCGCGGTCCGTCTTCATGCGGGTCAGGTACAGGGACTGCCCCGTCCGGGAGAGGGGGTCGCCGGGGTCGGGGAGCACGAGCGGCGCGGTCGCCCCGGCCCGTTCCAGGGCGGTCTCCCACTGGTCGCGGGTGAGGAAGGTCTGGTCGGCGTCGGTGCGCGCGTCGCGGTGGCCGCCGTCGAGGCCCTCCATGAACTCCATGGACACGAGCAGGGCCGGGTCACGTTCGAGGGTGGTCTCGATGAAGAGCAGGTGGCCGCCGGGGACGAGCAGCTCCCGCATCCTGGCCAGGGCCGTGTCGGCGTCGACGGCGTTGTGCAGGACGTTGGCCGCCACGATCACGTCGAAGGAGTTGGGGGCCTGGCCCTGCTCCCGGGGGTCGCGGTCGAGGTCGTAGAGGCCGAAGGAGACCCAGGGGAAGTCGGCGAACCGCTCCCTGGCCTCGGTGAGGAAGAAGGGCGACAGGTCGGTGAAGCGGTAGTCGACGTGGTGTCCGGCCAGGGCGTGGACGGCGCCCTCGGTGGTGCCGCCCACCCCGGCGCCGACCTCCAGGACCCGCAGCGGCGTGTCGCCGACGCGGTCGGCGGCGATGCGTGCCAGCGCCGCCGCGGCGGCGGCGTTGAGGTGGCGGATGGCGAGGTTGTCGCGGTAGGCGGCCCCGGCCGTGTCGAGTTCGGCACCGGGGAACAGGAGGGTGCGCACGTCCAGTTCACCGCGCAGGAGTTCGGGGAGGCGCTCGGAGCAGGTCCGCATGTATTCCAGGACCTCGGTGCCGTAGTCGACCCGGGACTCCAGGGCGTCCAGTTCCTCCCAGCCGCGGGCGTGCTCGGCTCGGGTGACCGATGCCAGACCGGTGAGCACGTCGCCATCGCGGGTGAGGCGTCCGGCGTCGGTCAGTGCCGCCAGCCAGCGACGGACCAGCCGGTGGTGCTTGCGGTCCGCGCCCAGCCCCTCGACGACCTCGGCCTCGGTGTGGGAGGCCCCGCCGAACAGGCCCGCCTCGTTGAGGGTGAGGGAGATCGCGTCCAGGGCCGTGGCGCGCATCCGCTCCAAGAAGGCGTCGAGGGTGTCGCGGTCCAGTCCGGACACGGCCTTGGTCTGTGCCGTCCGGGCCGCGTCAGCGGCGGGTTCCCCGGCGGTGTCTCCGACGTCGGAGGGCCGCCTGGCCGTCTCCACGAACCCGGCCAGGCGCCGGTCCCGGTGGTCGCCCACGGCCAGGACCGCGGTGGCGGCCACGGCCGGGTGGGACAGGACCGCGGCCTCGATCTCGGCGAGTTCCACCCGGTGGCCTCGGATCTTGACCTGGTCGTCCTCGCGGCCGAGGAACTCGATGTCCCCTCCGGGCCGATAGCGTCCCAGGTCGCCGGTGCGGTACAGCCGCTCCCCCGCCCCGGGACGGGTGACGAAACGCTCCGCGGTGCGGGCCTCATCGCCCAGGTAGCCCGTCGCCACGCCCGCGCCGCCGATGTAGAGCTCTCCGGCGACCCAGTCGGGGCGGTCGCGCATCCGCTCGTCGAGTACGTGGAAGGTCTGGTTGGTGAGGGGGCGACCGTAGGGGATGCTCGGCCAGGCGGGGTCGACCTCGGTAATGGGGTGGTGGATGGACCAGATGGAGCCCTCGGTGGCCCCGCCGAAGCTGTAGAGGCGGGTGTCGGGCATGTGGGCGCGGACCCGTTCGGGGAGGGTGAGGGGGATCCAGTCCCCGGAGAGCAGGGCCGTGCGCACCGTGGTGGGCGCCTGGTCGGGGGCGGTGGCCAGGTAGTCGGCGAGCATCCCCATCTGGGCTGGGACCGAGTTCCACAGGGTCACGCCGTGCTCGCGGGCCAGGGAGGCCCAGTGCGAGGGGTCGCCGCGGCGCTCGGCCTCGGGCAGCACGATCGCACCGCCCCGGCCCACGGGGCCGAAGAGGTCGTAGACGGACAGGTCGAACCCCAGGGCCGCCAGGCCCAGGACACGGTCTCCGGGGCCCACGGAGAAGCGGCGGTCGACGTCCTCGATGGTGTTGAGGGCGGCGCGATGGGCGATGACGACGCCCTTGGGGGTGCCGGTGGAGCCCGAGGTGTAGATGACGTAGGCCGGGTCGCCCGGGGAGACGGGGCGTTCGGGGAGGGTGGCGGGGGCCTCGGCCTCGGGCGCGGTGTCGACCTCGATGACGGCCGTCTCCCCGTCCCAGTCGCCGATCTGAGCAAGCCAGGACTGGGTCAGGACGTGCCGGACACCGGCGTCGTCCAGGATGGTGCGGCGGCGCGCGGCGGGCTGGGTGGTGTCCACCGGGACGTACACGGCACCGACCAGCAGCGCCGCGTAGACGGCCACCACCTGTTCGACGCCCTTGTCCATGACGACGGCCACGCGGTCGCCCGGCCCGGCCCCGGCTCCGCGCAGCAGGTCGGCCGTACCGCCGATCCGCCGCCACAGGTCCCCGTGTGAGAGCGCCTCGCCCCGGTGGAGCACGGCCGGTGCGGCGGGGGCCTCGATGGCACGGGCCAGGGCGTTCTCGTAGAGCAGGCCGTCGGGCAGGGGACCCTCGGTGGCGTTGGCCCGCGAGCGCGTCGCTGCCTGGCCGGCGGGCAGCGGGACCGGGTCCGCCGCGTCCCAGGGGGCGTCGGAGGCCGACAGGCGGCGCAGCAGGTCGTGGTAGGCGCGGAAGGCGTCGTCGGCGACCCCGGGGGGCAGCACCCCGTCGCGCACGTCCCACCGCAGCGCCAGGGAGTCGCCGTTCTGGGAGACCTGGCAGTCCACCCACACCTGCGGTGTCTGGGAGAGCCCGTGGACCTCCTTGGCCACCCAGGCGCCGGGGGCGGGCGACTCGTCGTCGGTGCCCAGCGCGCCGGTGAAGACGACGGGCATCATCACGGCCGTCTCGTCGCGGCGCCGCGACAGCTCGGCCAGCAGTTCACTGCCGGAGTACAGGCCGTGGTCCATGTCCTCGATGAGCCGGGACTGGCGCGCGGCGGCGCGCTCGTTGAAGGTCGCCCCGTCGTCGGCGTGCACCGCCAGGAGGGTCAGGGAGGTGAAGTCGCCGACCACCTTCTCGATGTCCGGGTGCAGGGGGAGGCGGTGGGACACCGGCAGGTTGAGGGTGAAGTCGGTCCGTCGGGACCACAGGGCGACGACTTCGGTGTAGGCGGCCAGGGCGACGGCGGAGGGGGTCAGGCCCCGCTCGGCGGCGCGCGTGCGCAGGTCCGCCCACTCCTGCGGTTCCAGGTGGGCGGAGCGCCGGGTGAAGTGCGCGGAGGCGTCCGCGGCGTGCTCGGCCAGGGGGAGTTCTGGGGCCGGGGGCAGGTCGTCGATCCGCTCCATCCAGTAGGCGCGGTCGCGGTGGTAGAGGGCGCTGTCGCGCAGTGCCCGGTGGGCCAGGACGTAGTCGCGGAAGGTCGCCTCCGGCGCGGGTGCCTCACGCGCGGGGTCCTCGTAGAGGGCGCGCAGCTCCTCCAGGAGCAGGCGCACGCTCGTGTAGTCGGCGACCAGCAGGTCCACGGACAGGTGCAGGACGGCCAGGCCGGCGCCGCGGGTCAGGTGCAGACGCACCAGCGGCCAGGACGAGGGGTCGGGGACCAGGTCGCGCATCCGCTCCCGGGCCCGTTCGACACGCGGCCGGGGATCGGCGCCGCCGACGTCGGTGACGGTGAAGGACTCTGCCGGCGCCTCGGGCAGGACGGCCTGGTGCCCTTCGGGGAAGACGACGGCGCGCAGCATGTCGTGCCGGCCCACCAGGGCGTTCCAGGCCGTGCGCAGACGCTCCGGCTCCAGGTCGTCGAACTCCAGCTCGGCGTAGGCGTGGCAGGCCACCCCGCCGTAGTCGTAGGCCGAGCCGCGGCCGACGAGGTAGGCGCCCTGGACGTCGGTCAGCGGGAAGGGTTCGTGGCGGGAGTCGGGGGCGGGGACCAGCTCCGGCTGGGCCCGCTCGTCCAGCAGTGCCAGGATCTCGTCGCGGTTCTCGCTCAAGGCCGCGCGCCGGGCGTCGGTGAGGGCTCCGGAGGGTGCCCGGAAGCGGATGCGGCCCTCATCGACCCACAGGTGGACTCCGTCGGCCCGCAGCTCGGCGAGCAGGGCGCGGAGGTCTTCGGTACTGGCGGGGGTGGGCTGCACGTGTGTTCTCCTCGCAGGGCACGGGGTCGTATCGGGGTGGCGGGGTGTTGGGGTGTTGGGTCAGATGACGCCGGTGCTCATGTCCTCGTGTGAGGCGGCGCGGACCTGGTCGGCGAGCGCGGCGAGCGTGGGCACGGCCAGGAAGGACCGGGTGGAGATCTCCTCGGACATCTCCCGTCTGAGGACGGTGATCATGCGGATGGCCAGGAGGCTGCCGCCTCCGAGGGAGAAGAAGTTGGCCTCGCGGTCCGTGATGGACTCGCCGAGTACCTCCTCCCACACGCGGGCGATCCGCTTCTCGACACCGTCGGCGGGAGGTGCGCCCCGGTCGTGCACCTGCCGCGCGGCCAGGCCCTCCAGGGCGGCTGTGTCGACCTTGCCGTTGGGGGTGAGCGGGAGATCCTCCACCGCGTGGACGGCTCCGGGAACCGCGTGGGCGGGAAGGCGTGAGGCGAGGTGTGCGGTGAGCTCGCCGAGCGAGGGTGTGCGGCCTTGACCGACAATGAAGGCCGCCAGCCTCTGGGACGCACGCTTGCCCACCGCCACCACCGCCGCCCGGCGTACCGCCGGGTGGTCGTGGAGCGCGGCTTCGACTTCGCCGAGTTCGAGCCGGTGGCCGCCGACCTTGACCTGGCGGTCGGTTCGGCCGAGGAACTCCAGCAGCCCTTCGGGGCGGTACCGGCCCAGGTCACCGGTGCGGTACCACCGTTCACCACCGACGGTGACGAACCGGGCCGCGGTCCGCTCGGGGTCTCCGCGGTAGCCGCGGGCCACCCCGGCGCCGCCGATCCAGAGCTCGCCCGGGACCCAGTCGGGGCAGTCCCTACCGTACGGGTCCACGACCCGGTACCTCTGGTCGCGCAGCGGAGTGCCGTAGGGCACCGAGGGCCATCCGGGAGGGGCGTGTCCGCCGTCGAAGGCGTTGGACCAGATGGCCGCCTCGGTCGCTCCTCCCATGGCGACCAGGCGGGTGCGGTCCCCGTTGGCCGCGCGCAGCCGCCGGGACAGGTCGGTGCCGACCCAGTCTCCGGAGACCAGGGCCAGGCGCAGAGAGCTCGGCGGTTCCTTGTCCCGCGCCGCCAGGAGCAGCATGTCCAGGAGTGCGGGCACGGTGTTCCACACCGTCACCCGGTGCTCGGCGCACAGTTCGAGCCAGCGGCGGGCGTCCCGGCGCTCCTCCTCCTGGGGGACCACGAGCGCGCCTCCCGCTCCGAGCAGTCCGAACACGTCGTAGACGGACAGGTCGAAGTCGAGCGAGGACAGGGCCAGGACCCGGTCGCGGGGTCCGACGCGGTGGCGCCCGTTGATGTCGTCGACCGTGTTCAGGGCCGCCCCGTGGCTGACCTCCACCCCCTTGGGCTCCCCGGTGGAACCGGAGGTGAAGATGATGTAGGCGGTCGCCTCGGCGGAGGTCGGCACGGGCGTCTCCAGGGGCGGGTATGCCACGAGGTCGGCCACGTCGACGGACCGGGGTGCGGCCTGGTCGGCCCCGATCACCACGGCGGTACCCGCCGCCGCGTGGATCCGCTCGCGCCTGAGCAGCGGCTGCCCCGTGCCGACCGGAACGTAGGCGGCTCCGGCGGCGAGGGTCCCCAGTACCGCGCAGATCTGGTCGGCGCCCTTGGGTAGGTGGACCGCGACGGTGTCCCCGGGACGGACGCCGTGTTCGACGAGGCCGGCGGCGATGCGCAGGGAGCGCTCCGCTAGGCGCCTGTGGGTGAGTACGCCCTCGGCCGTGATCAGCGCCGGGGAGTCGGCACGGCCGTCGGCCCCCGCGAAGAAGGCGTCGTGCAGCGCACCCTCCGGCCGGGGTGCGGCGGTGTCGTTCACGGACGCGCGGACCAGTGCCTGGGCGGCGGGCAGCACGCCCGCCACGAGGTCGGCCCACAGGCGCGCGCCGCCCCGGGCCAGACCCCGCAGCAGGTCGAGGTAGGCGTTGAACATGGCGTCCAGGGCGCCGGGGCGGAACAGCTCCTCGACGGCGTCCCAGACGACGTCGAGTCCGCCCTCGCGTTCGAGGACCTGGTTGTCCAGGTGGACCTGCGGGGACTGGGACAGCCCTCGGACCCGGGCTGGGAACTCCGGCGACAGGTCCAGGGAGACGCCCTCGCCGACGCCGAGTGAGCTGGTGAAGACCACCGGGATGCCCGCCTGTGCGGTGCCGTCTCGGCGGGTCAGTTCCCGCAGGACGTCCTCGGCGGACACCTCGCGGTGGTCGAGGTCCTCGCCCAGGCGGTGCTGGAGCGCGCGGGCGGCGGCCAGGGGCTCCTCCCCCGGTTCCCGCTGGTAGGAGGTCAGGGACAGGGACGTGAAGTCGCCCAGGACCCTGCCGATGTGGGGGTGGGCGTCGTCGCGGTTGAACAGGGTGAGGGTCACGCTGAGCCGGGTCTGTCCGCTCCACGCGCCGAGGATCTCCCCGTAGCAGGCCAGGAGCAGGGTCGAGGGGGTGATGCCCTCGGCCCTGGCCACCGCTGCCAGGGCCCGCCACTCCTTCGGTGACAGGTGGTCGGAGCGGCGGACGAACCGGGGGGCGTCGACCTCCGCGGGGTCCGCCGCCAGGGGCAGGGCCGGGGCGGGGGGCAGGTCTCGGACGCGCTCACTCCAGTACTCCCCGGCCCGTGCGACCCGTTCCGGGTCGGGCCGTGTCTGGAGCAGGTAGTCGCGGAAGGTGATCTCCACCGGTTCCAGGACGGCATCCGGGTCGCGGTACAGCAGGTCCAGTTCGGTGTAGAGGGTCATGATGCTCAGCGCGTCCAGGACCAGGTAGTCCAGACCGACGCCCAGGCGGACGCGTTCGGCGGCGCCGTCGGTGTAGCGGACCGCGCGGACGTCGAACAGGGGCCAGCGCGCGGGGTCCAGGAGCTGGTGGGACATGTCCGCGAAGAGGGCGTCCAGCGCCGCTCCGGGGTCGGCCGGGTTGGCCTCGGTGACGGGGATGCGCACCGGCGGGACGTCCGGGAGGACACGCTGGTCGCCGTTGCCGTCGAAGACGGCGCGGAGCATGTCGTGCCGGGCCACGAGGCGGTCCAGTGCCCGTTCCAGCCGTCTCAGGTCCACGTCGGCGCCGTCGAACTCGGTGTAGTGGTAGGTACCCACGTTGCCCAGGGTGAATTCCGGGTCGCGCCCTGTCAGATAGGCGCGTTGGACGCCGGTCGGGGGGAAGGGCTCGTACCGGGAGGCGGAGTCGTGTGTGAGAGTCCTCGCCCGTACGGCCTCGCCCTTCTCCGGCAGGGCCGCCGCGAAGTCGGACAGGCGGGGGTGAACGAACAGGTCGGCCACGCTCGCCCGCGCGTAGCCGCGCTCGCGCAGGGCGGCCACCAGCCGGGTGGCCAGCAGCGAGTCCCCGCCGAGGGCGAAGAAGGAGGAGGACCGGCCGACGCCGGGCACCCCCAGCAGGTCCGACCAGAGCCGGGCGACCTCGCTCTCGCGCTCGCCCTCGGGCGGGGCGTCGGCGTGGGGTGCGCCTGCGGCGCGGTCGCTCAGCAGGCGGATGAGGGCGCGGCGGTCGGGCTTGCCGTTGGGGGTGAGCGGGAGGCCTGGGACGGTGGCGAGCACCGTGGGGACCATGGACTCCGGTAGCAGGGTCCGCGCGTGCGCTGTGGCCCCTTCGACGAGTCCCTCGGTGTCGGCTCCGGCCGTCGGGGCGAGTGCGGCGGCCAGGACGGGGGAGGATCCGGGGAGCACGACCGCCACGGCCGACGCCACGCCCGCGTGCGAGGCCAGCGCCGCCTCGACCTCCCCGCTCTCGACACGGACGCCGTTGACCTTGACCTGGTGGTCGAGGCGGCCGAGGAACTCCAGGGAGCCGTCGGGGGTGTACCGGGCGCAGTCGCCGGTCCGGTACCAGCGGCGCCCGTCGGTGTGCACGAACCGGTCGGCGGTGGTCGAGGGCGCACCCCGGTAGCCGTGGGCCAGGCCGGCTCCGCCCACCCACAGCTCGCCGGGGACCAGGTCGGGCCGGTCGCGCCCCTGGGGGTCCACGACCCGGCAGCGCACGCCGGGCAGCGGACGGCCCCAGGGGACGTGGCTCCACTCGGGGTCGGCCTCGCCCACGTCCAGGAGAGTGGAGTGGACGGCGGCCTCGGTCATGCCGCCCAGGGCCAGGAACCGGGAGCCGGGGGCCAGCGCCCGAAGCCGTCCGGGCAGGTCGGTGCCGATCCTGTCACCGCCGAGCAGGACGGCCCGCAGCGGCGGCGGCGGAGCGAGGCCCGATTCGACGGCGGTCAGGAGCATGTCGAGCAGGGTCGGCACGCAGTTGAGGAGGGTCACCCCCGCCTGTGCGGCGGCACGCGCCCACACGGTCGCGTCGCGCCGGGTCTCCGACGGCGCGAGGAGGACGGACGCGCCCACGGACAGGGGGGCGAAGAGGTCGAAGACCGACATGTCGAATTCGATCTCGGCCAGGGACAGGGTGCGGTCGCGCGGTGCCGTCCCCAGAACGCCGTTGAGGACGTCGATGGTGTGGGCCGCGGCCCGATGGGGTACCTCCACGCCCTTGGGAGCGCCGGTCGAGCCCGAGGTGAACAGCACGTAGGCGGGCGCGTCCGGATCGGTCTCCCGCTGCGGGGCGGCTGGCCCCTCCAGTGCCCGGGCGAGGGCGAGAGAGGGCACCGATGATCCGTCCATCACGGCCGGATCGTCGGAGACCAGCAGGTCGGGGGCGCCCCGCTCCAGGATCGCCGCGCGCCGGGCCGGGGGCTGGTGCGCGCCCACGGGCAGGTAGGAGCATCCCGCCGCCAGGATCCCCAGGAGCGCTGCGACCTGGTCGACGCCTCTGGGCAGGCACAGGGCGACGGTCCCCCCGAGGGGGACGCGGTGGGCGACGGCCCCGGCGATGCGCAGCGCCCGGTCTGCGAGGTCGCCGTAGACCGTCGCGGAGCCGTCGGGGCCGAGCAGGGCGGGTGCCCCGGGGGTGGCGCACGCGTGTTCGAAGAAGCGTGAGTGGAGCGTGCGGGGCGCGGGGACGGGCAGGTCGACGGCCGCGGTGTCGCGGGATCCGTCGCGCGCCGCCGGGATCTGCGGGCGGAAGGGACGGCTCCACACGTCGGGGTCGTCGACGAGGGATTCGACGAGGTCGCGGTAGGCGTCGAAGGCCGCCCGCGCGGTGCCGGGGGCGAAGGCGTGCTCCCGCAGGTCCCAGTTGAGCAGGAGCCCTCCGCCGAGTTCCGTCACCTGGGCGTCCAGCCACACCTGGGGCCCCTGGGAGATGATGTGGACGGGGGTTCCGAAGGTCCGCTGGACGCCGTCGGAGAACAGCGGACCCAGGCCGATCGCGCTCGTGTAGACGACGGGGGCGGGCGTCATGGCCCCGCCGTTCAGGCGGGCGAGGTCGCGCAGGACCTCCACGCCGCCGTAGGCGCCATGGTCCACGGCCGTGTGCAGGTCCCCCTGGACGATGCGGGCGCGGTCGGCGAAGGACACCGTGTCCGAGGTGTCGACGGCGAGCAGCACCGAGCCGCTGAAGTCGCCGATCATCCGTTCGACATCGGGGTGCAGGGGCGACCGGTCGAAGAGCGGCAGGTTGAGGGTGAAGGCCGGGGAGGCGCTCCACGCTCCGAGAACCTCGGCGAACGCGGTGGCCAGGGCCGCCGCCGGGGTCACTCCCGCGTCCCTGGCCCTCTCGGCCAGTGTCCGGGCGCGCTCCGGGGAGAGATGGTGGTGCAGCCGGGTGGACCTGGCCAGGGGCGATCCCGCCGGGGTGGGACGGGCGGCGTCGATCACCGTCGGCAGCTCGGGCGGCGGGGGCAGGTCGCGCAGGCGCTCGTGCCACCAGGTGCGCGCGCGGTCGGCCTCTTCCGTGCTCCTGGACCGGCGGTCGGCGAGGTAGCGTGCGAAGTCGTAGTCCTGAGGGGGGAGGTCGCCGCCCTCGTAGGCGGTGCGCAGGTCGTCGAGCAGGACGCGCAGGCTCAGCGCGTCGGCCACGACCATGTCCAGGTCCACGTGCAGCCGGGTGCGGCCGTCGGGGAGCAGGGACAGGGCGACGTCCAGGACGTGCCCGGAGGCTACGTCCATACGCCGGTGCGTGTTCTCGTCTCGCAGGCGGGAGAGGGCGCGGTCGGCGTCTTCCTGGGAGGCCCCGCGAAGGTCGTGGACCGTGAGCCCAGCCCCCTGGCCAGTGGGGGCGATGCGCTGTCGGCCGTCGCCGTCGAACCGGGCCCTGAGCATGGGGTGGCGGTCGACGACGCTCTCCAGTGCGGCGGCGAGCCGGTCCGGGTCGACGCCGCGGCCGTCGAACTCGGTGTAGAAGTGCGCAGCGACGCCGCCGAGGGGCTGCTCGTCCCCCCGCCCGATCCAGTAGGCGTGCTGCATGGTCGCCATGGGGAAGGAGTCCTCCCCGACCGGAGCGGACGGGCCGGGTACGGGCTCGGCGGGGGCCGGACGCCGTCCCCGCCGGGCCAGCAGGGCGGCCCAGCGGGCCGCCGTCGGCTGCCGGGCCAACTCCTCGAAGGTGACGTCTGCACCCGTCTCACGCCAGTGCCCCACGAGCCGGATCAGGCCCAGGGAGTCCAGTCCGTGGTCGAAGAGGTCGTCGGCATCGGCGAAGCGGTCCGTTCCCAGCACGCGCGCCACATGCTCACGTACGGCCGTGAGCTCCGCCTCCACCACGCGGTCCGACACAACACCCCGCCCCTCTGCGGCCGTCTCCGGCACTATCGGCAATAATGAAAACCGTTATCATTTCCGGCACAAGCATGTATAGCACCCCCGGTTCCCCCAAGTCGACCCCCAAGCCCCACCAGAAAGGCAGATCACATGTCCCCAGACTGGCCGCGCCTTCCCGACGAGGACCTCCGCTCCTACCGCGACCAGGGCTTTCGGGACGACCGACCCCTGTCCCTCCTCCTGCGCGAACAGGCCGCAGCGCGGAGCGGGGCCACCGCCCTCGTCTCAAGGTCCGGACGGCTCACCTACGCCGAACTCGACGCCCGCGTGGACCGGCTCGCCCACGGCCTGTCCGGGCTGCCCGTCCGCGCGGGCGAACGCGTCCTGGTACGCCTGCCCAACCGGGAGGAGTACGTCGTCACCCTGTTCGCCCTGCTGCGCATCGGGGCGGTTCCCGTCCTGGCACTGCCCTCGCTCGGCCCCGCCGAGGCGGAGTCGCTGGCCGAGACCTCCGGCGCGTGCGCCCTCGTCGTCGCGGACCGGTACGGGCGCACCGACCCGCGCGAGGAGGCGGCCCGGATCGCCGAGCGCCTGCCCTGTGTGCGGCACGTCCTCGTGGCGGGAGACCCCGGGGAAGCACCCGCGCGCTCCCTCGCCTCGCTGGACCCCGGCATGGCACCGCGCCGGGAGGAGGCCGCGCACCCCGAGGATCTGGCCCTGCTCCTGCTGTCGGGGGGCACGACCGGCACCCCCAAGCTGATCCCCCGCACCCACGCCGACTACGGGTACAACGCGCGCGCCTCCGCCCAGGCGTGCGGTGCCGGGCCCGACACGGTCTACCTGGCGGTACTCCCGGTGGCACACAACTTCACCATGGTCTCCCCCGGGATCGTCGGCGTCCTTGCCGCGGGCGGCACGGTCGTCCTGTGCCCCGACCCCAGCCCCACCACGGCCTTCCCCCTGATAGCGCGCGAACGGGTGGCTCTGACCTCCCTGGTGCCGGCGCTGGTGCCCTCCTGGCTGGAGGAGGCCGGGCGCACCCGCGAGGACCTCTCCTCGCTCAGGACGCTCCAGGTCGGCGGAGCACGGCTGGACGAGGGCACGGCACGCCGGATCGGCCCGGAGCTGGGGTGCCGCCTCCAGCAGGTGTTCGGCATGGCCGAAGGTCTCAACAGCTACACGGCACTGGACGCCCCCGAGGAGACCGTGTGTACGACCCAGGGCCGCCCCCTCTCCCCGGCGGACGAGGTCCTTGTCGTCGACGAGGGCGGGGAGCCGGTACCGCCCGGCACCGCCGGAGAGCTGCTGACCCGGGGCCCCTACACCCTGAGGGGCTACTACCGGGCCAGGGAGCTGGACGCCCTGCGCTTCACACCCGACGGCTTCTACCGCACCGGGGACCTGGTCGTCCGGAGCCCGGAGGGCGACCTGGTGGTCGTGGGCCGGATCAAGGACCAGGTCAACCGGGCCGGGGAGAAGATCGCCGCCGTCGAGGTCGAGGAACACCTGCTCTCACTGCCGGGGGTGCGCTCGGCCGCGGTCGTGGGCGTGCCCGACCCGCACCTGGGAGAGCGCTCGGTCGCCTTCCTCACCGCTAAGGGGCCCGTCCCCTCGCGGGAGGAGGTCAGGGCGGCCCTGTTGCAGCGGGGCGCGGCCCCGTTCAAGGTGCCCGACGAGGTTCGCGCGGTACCAGCGCTCCCGCTCACCGGCGCGGGCAAGGTCGACAAGAGGCGCCTCCGGGAGACGTCGACGGGCTGAGCGCCCGGGGCCGCTGCTCCGCCGGGCGATGCGTCCCGGTGCCACCACAAGCGATCGAAAATGATAATCATTCCCATAGACTCCGAAGCCGATCCCCGAACCGAGGAGGCCCCGTGCCCGAGTACGACGACCCCTACGCCCGCTCCGCGCAGTACCTCGACCTGATGATCGCCGGCTGGTGGGACCACCACCGCGTACCCCTGGCCGAGGCCCTGGCGGACCTGCCCTCCGGCGCCGGCCCGGTGGTCGACGCCGGGGCCGGGGGCGGCCGGGGGACCCGGCTCATCGCCGACGTCCTGCCCAAAGCACGCATCCTGGCCGTCGAGCCCTCCCTGCCGCTGAGGACCGTGCTGCTCTCCCGGGCCGCCGACGACCCCGCACTGCGCGATCGGGTGACCGTGGACGGCGACGACCTGCTCTCGGCCCGCCTGCCCGACAGGGTCGGCGGCATGGTGATGGCCAACCTCATCGGTCATTTCAGCCCGCATGAGCGAGACCGCCTCTGGGAGGACCTGTCCCCCCGTCTGGCCCCCGGAGCGTTCATCCTGCTCAATCTCGCCGCACCGCTGGAGCCCGAGCGAGTGGAGCGGACGCTGATGGGCGAGACCACGGTCGGCGGCCGGACCTACGCGGGCTGGGCCGCCGCCGAGCCCAGCGGCCCCGAACGGGTGGACTGGCACATGACCTACGAGATCCGTGAGGGAGACCGGACCATCGCCTCCGACGACGTCCACTACGACTGGTGGACCCTGACCGGGGAGGCGCTGGCCGCCGAGGCCGCACCCCACGGGCTGCGGGTCCTGCCCCACGGCCCCGCGGAGGCGGGACTGTACAAGCTCCTCCGACGGGGCTGAGGCCGCGGCCGCACCCACTCGACGGGGCGGGTGCGGCCTCCCCACACCCCTATACGGGGACGGTCGCGGCCAGGGACTCCAGGACCGAGTCCGCGGACACCGCCATGGCGCAGCGGCTCGCGGCGTAGGCGAGGGCCATGCCGTGGTCCTCTTCGGAGAAGTCGGCGACCGCGTCGGCCACGACGAAGGGCTGGATGTCGCGCATGAAGGCGTCGCAGGCGGTCATGAGCACCCCGATGTGGGCGTAGACCCCGCAGATCACCAGCTGGTCGCGGCCCGCCGTGCGCAGGCGCTCCTCCAGGTCGGTCCGGACGAAGGCGCTGTAGCGCCACTTGGTCAGCAGAACCTCCCCGTCCTCGGGCGTGAGGGGGTCCGTGATCGCGGTGTGGGCGGGGTCGTCGCTCATACCGGCTCCCCACAGGTCGGACAGCAGGCCCCTCTGCTCGGCCGACTGCGCCCCCGGCTGCGCGGTGTAGATCCGCGGGACCCCCCGGTCGGCGCACGCGGAGCGCAACCGGGCGATGTTGGCGGTCAGGCTGGTCAGCGGCTCCCGGCCCTGGACGAAGGCGTCCAGGAAGTAGCGCTGCATGTCGTGGACGAGCAGGACGCAGCGATCGGGGTCGATCGGCCAGGACATGCGGTTGTCCGGCAGACTCCCGGTGCCGGGCATGGGATAGGAGGGGATCGCGGGCAGGGAGGTCATGTGGTCTCTCCGTACATGGTCGGAACCGGTACGGCGACGGCGGAGCCGCCGACGCCGAGCGCGTCGAGCACGGTGCGGAACTTGGCCCCGGTCTCGGTGAGTTCGGCTGAGGGGACCGAGTCGGCGACGATGCCCGCGCCGGCGAAGAGCCTGGCCCGGGTACCCGAGAGCTCCGCGCAGCGCAGAACCACGGCCCAGTCGCCGTCCCCTCCGGGGTCGCACCAGCCGACGGTCCCGGTGTAGGCACCGCGGTCGAAGGGTTCGAGGCGGGAGAGGACGCGTGCGGCCGCACCGGTCGGGGTCCCGCAGACCGCGGGCGTGGGGTGCAGGGCGGCGGCCAGTTCCAGGGCGGTGGGCGCCGGGTCCTTGAGGATCCCGGTGACGGACGTGCCCAGGTGCCACATGGCGGGGGTCGCCACGAGGGAGGGCGAGGCCGGGACGTCCAGTGACGAGCACAGCGGGCGCAGGCGCTCGGCGATGTCGGCCACGACGAAGGCGTGCTCGCCCAGGTCCTTCGCGGAGCCGCTGAGCGCTGCGGCCCGCTCTCGGTCGGTTCCCGGGTCGGAGTGGCGCGGCACCGACCCGGCCAGGGGGTGCGAGCGCACCCTTCGGCCGCGCCGCGACACCAGCAGTTCGGGGCTCGCACCCACCAGGACCGCCGCAGGGGCACCGTCCGGTATCGACAGGAGGGGCAGCGAGAAGTTCCAGGCGCCAGGGTTGGCCGCGACGAGGTCGCCCAGGACCCGCACGGGGTCGAGGGGTGCGTCGAACTCCAGGAGGAGCGTTCTGGCCAGGACCGCCTTCTCCAGCTCCGTGTCGGCGATGCGGGCGACCAGGCGCTCGACGAGGCGGACGTAGTCGGCGGCGACGGGGTGCTCCCATCCGCGCAGCAGGCCGGGCCGGGACCGCTGTCGCGGCCTGCGCGGCACGGGGCCGGGGCCGGTGCGTGCCGTCTGGGCCACCATGAGCGGGGAGGGTTCACCGGCTCGGAAGGCGAGCGCCCCGACGACCATGGGCGACCGTACCCCGGACTCCACCGCCCGGCGCAGCTCGGCTGCGGCCTCGCGGGAGTCCCCGACCACTCTCGCGCGGCTCCGGGGAGACGACGCCAGCCGGTACTCGGGCGTGTGCAGGGTGAAGGCGTCAGGCGCCAAGGCAGGCTCCTCCGTCCACCCGCAGGTCGTGCAGGGTGATGTGCCGGGCGCGCGGGGAGACGAGGAACTCCACCGCGTCGGCGACGTCCTCCGGAGCCGCCACCCGCCCCAGCGGGATGTCCACCCGGAAGGCGGAGGGGTCGGTACCGGCCGGGGAACCGCCTCCGGCGGCAGCCGGGTCCCCCCACAGACTGCGCCGCATGGCCGTGTCCGTCGACCCCGGTGAGACCACGTTGCAGCGGATGCCGTGCGGGGCCAGCTCCAGGCCGAGGCAGAGGGTGAACTGGGTGGCGGCGGCCTTGGAGGCGGCGTAGGCGGCCATGGCCGCCCTGGGAACGGACGCCGCGTCGGAGCCGACGGTGACGATGCTCCCGGCCGCCCTGGGGACCATGGCCCGCGCGGCGGCGCGGGCGACATGGAAGACGCCGAGCGCGTTGACCCCGAACACCTCCTCCCACGCCTGGGAGGTGAAGTCGGCGACCGCGCCCCAGCGCAGGAGGCCCGCGACGCTGACAACGCAGGTGATGGCGCCCATCTCCACCTCGACACGGCCGACCGCCGCGTCGACCGCGGGTCCGTCTGTCACGTCGACCGGGTAGGCGCGGATCCGCCCCCCGGTCCGAGCGGGCATGGCCTCGACGTCCGTCGAGGGCAGGTCCAGGGCGGCGACGGCCCAGCCGCTTTCCGCCAACCGTCGCACGACTGCGGATCCGATGCCTCCCGCGGCACCGGTGACCAGCGCGAGGCCGGTCTCTGTCACATCGGTATCAGGGGACACCGGGCTCCTCTCCGAGGGGCGGGACGACTGCGCTGAAAGGGGTCGGTCAGGAGCAGCGGGGACAGACCCCGGAGAGTTCGAAGGTGTAGTCCAGGCCGTCGAAACCGCTGGCGCCCCCGATCCGGTCGAGAGCGGCGGAGAGCTCTTCGGCCTGCGGTACGTCCTCGACCCGGCCGCACAGACGGCACATCAGGTGGTGGTGGCGGTCGGCGGTGCGGCACAGACGGTAGAGGAGTTCCCCGTCGGGTGAGCGGATCGTGTCCAGCAGACCCTCGCGCACCAGACGGTGCAGGGCCCGGTAGACGGTGGACAGGCTCGGGGACTTGCCTTTGCCAGCATTGCGCCGAACGAGAACGATATGCACCTCCTGACAGCTACGGAACCTCCGGTTCCGCCCGAGGACCTCCAGGACCAGAGCGTCGTTGCGGGGTGTCCTGGCCATGTCAGGCTGCCGACCGCAACGTCTCCGGACATGGGGTCGGCCTCTTCCCTGGCCGTCCGCCCTCGAACATCACACCTCCGAGTCGCCCCATATGATATTGAAAATGGTTTTCATAACCATATCAGACCTTCCCGAGGATGACCGCCCCATGGCCGTGCTCGGCAGCCACGCCCACCACCCCGGAACGGCCCGTCGCCCTCGCCCGGAGCCGGGGCGGTGCCCAGGGGCGACACTGCCGAAACCACCCTGGGGTCCTTCGTCCGGACCGACCAGGGGACCTTTGATCCGATGCCCCACCAGCCCCGGGCGCAGGGAGACCCCAGGCCAACGCGGGTGATCCTCCCGCGCGGCCCAAGGCTGGGACGCCGCCACCGCCGACGACGGTGCCGTCTGGCTGTGGAGCCTCAGCGGATGAATCCGCGTAGCAGCCCCGAACGCTGCCAGACCGAGTGCGGATGGGACCGCATCACCTCCCCCGGCCACTCCAGGCGCCGGGGGCCGGTAGCGTCATGGCATCGGTGACGCGGCCGCTGTGGAGCCGCGCCTCACCGGGACGGAGGTCGGCTTTGAGGAGCTACCGGAGATGTTCCAAGGGCTGGCGCGGTGTGTGCTCGCGGTGAATGGCGCGACGGTGCGCGGTGTGGTCTATCCGCGGCGGTCCCTGCTCCTGGTCGCCGGGGTCCCCGGAGCCGGGAAGAGCACTCTGCTGCGGCGGCTGTTCGGACTCCGCGAGAACGAGGAGCGGACCGTGCTCACCGCGGAGGGTGTGCGGGTGATCGACTCGCTGCAGTCGCGGCACCAGTTGGGGCCACTGCTCGGTCGGGTCCCCTATCCACTGTGGCGCTGGGTGGTCCACGTACTGCACCTGGCCCGGTTGGCCGCGGCGCTGCGCGGCGGCCCGGTGGTGCTGCACGAGTGCGGGACACGGAGCCCGGTGCGCGTGCTGCTCGCCCTGCTCTGTCGGCTCCGCCGGTACGAGCTGCATGTGCTGATGATCGATGCCACCCCCCAGGAGGCGCGGAACGGGCAGGACGCCCGGGGGCGGCGCGTGACCGAGCGCAGCCACCGGGCGCACTCGCGGCGCTGGCGGCGGTTGCGCGCGGCCGCCCGGTACGGGCCGACGGCATTCGCGCCGGGTGCGCGCAGTCTGCTCGCACTCGACCGGCGCGGGGCGCGGGAGCTGGCCTGGATCCGCTTCGGTCCCCGCGCGCCTGCCCGTGGTGTCCCGTGCACGGCGATCGGGCCGTCCCCTGTCCGGCTTGAGCTCGTGACGTCCGATACCTAGGGCGGGCTTCACGTGCTCCGAGGCGTCCGGGCCGATGCCTTCACTGGGGTCTGCGCAGGTGACGGGCTCGTCTGGGGTCGACGAACGAGATCGTCGGGTACCCGGTTCCCTTCCGCCCTCCATAGTGACATGGAACACGTTCCACCGGTCGGATGCGGGCCCCTGCTGCGCCCGGAACACTCCAAAAGCCCGGCATAGAGGGCAGAACAGGAGTTTCTACACAATCCACCGAGGCTGCCTCGGAGGCCGACCGACCCACACATTCGACGAATTTCTTAGGTTAGGCTTCCCTGAGCAAAGACCTCGTTAGGAGACCTCCATGAAGCCCGTCCCCCACCCGATCGCGGCACTTTCCCTGACCCTGGTGTCCGCTCTGGCCCTCTCCGCCTGCTCCACCGCCCCGGAGGAGACCGAAGGGGCCGCCGCAGCTCCGAGCGAGACCGTCGAGGTCGAGGACAACAACGGCGCGCAGACGATCGCCCTCCCGCCCTCGTCGGTGGTCGCGCTCGACAACCGCACCTACGAGACCCTCTCGGACTGGGGCGTGGAGCTGTCCGCCGCCTCCGTGTCGCTCATGCCCGACACCGTCGACTACGCGCAGGACGACTCGATCATCGACCTCGGCCCGCACTACGAACCCGACCTCGAAGCGGTCGTCGCCGCCGAGCCGGACCTGATCGTCAACGGCCAGCGCTTCACGCAGTACTACGACGACCTGTCCTCGCTGGTCCCCGAGGCGACCGTCCTCGACCTGGACCCGCGTGAGGGCGAGCCCTTCGACGCCGAGCTCAGGCGCCAGGTCGAGGTGCTGGGCGAGGTCTTCGGCAAGCAGGGCGAGGCCGCGCAGGCCATCGCCGACTTCGACGCGGCGATCGAGCGCGTCCACGAGGCCTACGACGGGGACCAGACCGTCATGGCCGTCAGCACCTCCGGCGGCGAGATCGGCTACCTGGCCCCGGGCGTGGGCCGCACCCTCGGCCCGGTCTTCGACATCCTGGGACTGGCCCCGGCTCTGGAGGTCGAGGGTTCCACCGACGACCACCAGGGCGACGACATCTCCGTCGAGGCGATCGCCGACTCCGACCCCGACTGGATCCTCGTGCTGGACCGGGACGCCGCCATCACCGCTGACGAGGAGGGCTACGAGACCGCCGAGAACATCCTGGCGAGCACCGAGGCCCTGTCGAACGTGACCGCCGTGGCCGACGGGCAGCTCGTCTACATGCCCGCCGACACCTACCTCAACGAGGGCATCCAGACCTACACCGAGTTCTTCGACTCCTTCGCCGACGCCCTTGAGGCGCAGGCTTGATCCGCTCCGTCCCGCGTGGACGGCGGCGACGTGACCGCCGCCGTCCGCGCGATCCGTTCCACGGAGGTGACCGGATCATGACCACCACGGCTCCGGCCCCGCCACGTCCGCGGGGCAAGGGACGCCTCCTCGACTGGAAGCTCCTCATCGGTGTCACCGTCGTGGGCGCACTGCTCGTACTGTCGCTGTTCACCGGTGTGTACGACATCTTCGGCGCCGACGACGGCGGCGAGATGTTCGCGATCACCCGTGTCCCCCGTACGATCGCCCTCGTCCTCGCCGGTGCCGCCATGGCGATGTCCGGACTGGTCATGCAACTGCTGACGCAGAACCGCTTCGTCGAACCGACGACCACCGGCACCACCGAGTGGGCCGGGCTCGGCCTGCTCACCGTCATGGTCCTGGTGCCGGGCGCGAGCATCACCACCCGCATGGTCGGCGCGGTCCTGGCCGCCTTCGTCGGCACGATGGTGTTCTTCCTCTTCCTGCGCGGCGTCACACTGAGGTCCTCGCTCATCGTGCCGATCGTGGGCATCATGCTGGGCGCCGTCGTCAGCGCGGTGTCCACCTTCGTCGCGTTGCAGACCGACATGCTCCAGAACCTCGGTGTGTGGTTCGCCGGCAGTTTCACCTCGGTGCTGCGGGGCCAGTACGAACTCCTGTGGATCGTGGCCCTGGTCGCCGTCGCGGTGTTCGTCGTCGCCGACCGGTTCACGGTCGCGGGGCTGGGCGAGGAGGTCTCCACCAACGTCGGGCTGAACTACAACCGCGTCATCCTGCTGGGCACCGGGCTGATCTCCGTGGCGACGGGCGTGGTGACCGTGGTCGTGGGCAACCTGCCCTTCCTCGGGCTGATCGTCCCCAACGTCGTCTCGATGATGCGCGGTGACGACCTGCGCGCGAACCTGCCGTGGGTGTGCCTGCTGGGCATCGGGATCGTCACGGTCTGCGACCTGATCGGCCGGACCGTCATCATGCCCTTCGAGGTGCCGGTGTCCCTCATCCTCGGGGTCGTCGGCGCCGCCGTGTTCGTCCTTCTCCTGTTGAGGCAGCGTCGCCGTGGCTGAGACGAGTGTTTCCCGTGTGGCCGAACCTCCGGCCGCACCGCCCCGGGGGCGCTCCTCGCACCCCCTGGCCTCCCCGCGCGCCCGCCGTCGCTACTGGACCGTCGTCGCGGTGCTCTCGGTGCTCGCGGCGGGGTTCGGTGTCGGCCTGCTGGCCTGGGACAACCCGATGCCGGCGGGGTCGGACGGCTTCTGGCGCATCGCCGAGATGCGCGCCACGAACCTGGTGGTCATGGCCGTGGTGGCGATCTGCCAGTCCGTCGCCACCGTCAGTTTCCAGACCGTCACCGGCAACCGCATCATCACCCCGTCGATCATGGGGTTCGAGGCGCTCTACATCACCGTGCAGACCACCGCGGTGTACTTCCTGGGAGTCGCCGGGATCCTGGCGGTCCAGGGGGTCCCGCAGTTCCTGCTGCAGATCGCCCTCATGGTCGCCTTCGCCCTGCTGCTGTACGGGTGGCTGCTGTCCGGCAGGTACGGGAACCTGCAGATCATGCTGCTGATCGGCATCGTCATCGGCGGCGGCCTCGGCTCGGTGTCCGCGTTCATGCGGCGGCTGCTCACGCCCAGCGAGTTCGACGTGCTGGCCGCACGGCTGTTCGGCAACGTCTCCAACGCCGACGCGTCCTACCTCCCGATCGCGGTACCGCTGTGCCTGATCGCCACCGCCCTGCTGTGGGCTCGGTCGCGGCGGCTGAACACCATGGCGCTGGGGCGTGCGGCCAGCACGGGACTGGGACTGGACCACCGCCGCGAAACCATGCGCGTGCTGTTCCTGGTGTCGATCCTGATGGCGGTCTCCACCGCGCTCGTCGGACCGATGACCTTCCTGGGCTTCCTCGTGGCGACGCTGGCCTACCAGTTCGCCGACACCCACGACCACCGGTACGTCTTCCCCGTATCGGCGCTGACCTGCTTCGTCGTCCTCAGCGGCGCCTATTTCGTCATGCGGAACATCTTCCACGCCAACGGCGTGGTCTCGATCATCATCGAGCTCGTCGGCGGGCTGGTGTTCCTGTTCGTCATCCTCAGAAAGGGCAGGCTGTGATCACCCTGACCGGTGTGCGCAAGGAGTACAGCGGCGAGGTCGCGATCGGCCCCGTCGACCTGCGGATCCCCAAGGGCGGTGTGACCGCCCTGGTCGGACCGAACGGCGCGGGCAAGTCGACGCTGCTGACGATGGTCGGCCGGCTGCTCGGAATGGACCGGGGCACCATCGACATCGCCGGCCACGACGTGGCGAGGACGGCGTCCAAGGACCTGGCCAAGGTCGTCTCGATCCTGCGCCAGGAGAACCACTTCGTCACCCGGCTCACGGTGCGGCAGCTCGTCGCGTTCGGCCGTTTCCCCCATTCGCGGGGGCGGCTGACCACTGCCGACGAGGAGGCCGTCAGCCGGGCCGTCGACTTCCTGGACCTGACCGACCTGGAGCACCGCTACCTCGACCAGTTGTCGGGCGGACAGCGCCAGCGCGCCTACGTCGCGATGGTCCTCTGCCAGGACACCGAGTACGTGCTGCTCGACGAGCCGCTCAACAACCTCGACATGCGGCACTCGGTGCAGATGATGAAGCACCTGCGCCGGGCCGCGGAGGAACTGGGCCGCACGGTGGTGATCGTGCTGCACGACATCAACTTCGCCGGGCACTACGCCGACCGCATCTGCGCGGTCAAGGACGGCTCCGTCGTCGAGTTCGGCACGCCGGACGAGATCATGACGGACGACGTGCTCACGCGGGTCTTCGAGACCCCGGTGACCGTCGTGGAGGGGCCGAACGGTCCGCTCGCGGTCTACTACTGACCGGTCGTCCGTTCCCGGCCCCGGTCCGCCCAGGAGGTCCCGCCCCGGGCCGGGGCCGGGACGGGACCTCTCAGGTTCGGGCACCGTGTCGGCTCATGACCGGCACCGACCCGCCCTCAGGCGGCGGGGGCCTCACTTGTAGGGTTCGATCTTCGTCATGTCGGTGGCGGGCTTGCCGAGGCCCAGGCCGCGCACGGCCGCCCAGATGTCCTCCTCGCTCTCCTTGAGCAGGCCCCAGTCGGCGAAGAACTCGGTGAGGTCGAGCCGCGCGGTGACGGACGCCGACCTGACGAAGCACTTCTTGCGCTCGTGGTCGCTCGCCGTGCCGCAGTGCTCCTCCCGGACGTGCTTGTGCCACTCGGGGAGGAAGTCCTCGCCGAGGCCCAGCCTGAGCTGCTCGAAGAGCGACATGGTGTCGACCTGGTCCGACCGGAAGCTCTTCTCCGAGCGGGGTCGGCTCAGGTAGGCCTGGGTGGCGGTCCACCGCTGCGGGAGTTCGTCCGTGTACTCGTTCCGGTGCTTCCGGCCGACGGCGAGGGAGTACAGGTTGACCGACACTTCGATGATCCCCTCGGGACCCCCGTAGGTGGTGTCCTGCTGGAAGTGGTGGCCGTACTCGTGGAGCATGACCCACGAGTTCAGCGCCTCCCCCGTGAGCAGGGCCCTCATCGAGTACCCGTCCGCGGGCCCGTGGGGCAGCCCGATGTATCCGGTCGTCGCGTGCGGGTTGTAGCTGCCGCGCGATTCCACCGCGTAGATGCGCAGGCGGGGACGGGCGTGGACGGCGGAGGAGCCGTCGAGACCGCTGATGTCCTCCTGGATGGACACCAGTTCGTCGTGTGCGGCGAGCGTCTTGCCCGGGTCGGCTCCCTCGACTGCGCGCGCGGTGGGCAGGAGCGCGGCGATGACGACGGAGTCACTGACCATCTCGACTTCGGGGGTCCTCGACGATGCGAGCATGGCGTGCCACTGGGCGGCCGAGGTCCTCCCCTGCACGAAGTAGGGGACGGGTTGCGCGTTGCCGCTCACGGTCATCCACACCGCGTCCCCGTCGCCGGACTCCGTGGTGTGGCGGATGTGGATGATGCCGCCGTAGGGGTCCGCGATCTTGTTGTCGCCGGGTTTGAGCGGCACCGCGCGCATGCTTGGGCTCTGTCGGTCCGGGTCGTCCCTGTCCGCGAGTCCCTGGGTGCCGACCAGGGCCTCCATCTGCGACGCGCCGCCGTAGACGGTGATGGTGATCCCCTGGCCAGCCGGTGCGTAGTAGCCGGTCGGCTGGTAGTCGGCGTAGTAGAGGCGCTGCTGGAGCCGCCTGCGCTCCGCTGCGGCCGTGGGGGACGGTTCGATCTCCAGTATGCGGGGCTGCGGGAAGTCGACGGTCGCCTCGACCTCGTCGAAGGTCCGGCCGTTGCCGTGGACGCGCAGGCGCAGGGTGTCCTTGTTCCACATGTAGGTGGGGGGCACGTTCGGGTTCAGGAACGAGCCGCCCTGCTGGAAGTCACCGATACTCGCCCACCTGCCGTCCGGCCACTGCGCCTGGAGCT